>SLMR01000168.1 GCA_007133445.1 Aquisalimonas sp.
CGCGCTGCCGTCCTTGCCTTCGCCGAAGTAGAGCGTCATGTGCGGGTACGGGATCTCGATGTCCGCCGCGTCCAGGTGGCGCTTCACGAGACGGTTGTAGGCGCGGCCCACGGCCCACTGCATGCCCGGGATCGTCTTGATGCGCACGCGCACGTTCACTGAACTGTCGTCGAAGGCCGTCACACCGAACACCTCCAGGTCCCCGAGGATGACCTTGCGCTGATCCTCGTCCTGCATCAGCTCGTCGAAGGCGTCCTGGAGGCGGGCGATGACCTCGTCGGTGTCCTCCCGGTAGGCCACGCCGTAATCGCCCAGGTGGTAGCCGTAGTCGCGCATGAAGTTGGACACGGAGTCCACGCTGGAAAACGGCACCATGTGGTACGTCCCGGCCAGATCGCGCAGGCCCAGGGAACGGATGGTGAGCTTCTCCACGGTGCCGGACATGCCGCCGGCGGTGACGAAATCACCGGTATTGATGGCGTTCTCCAGCTGGATGAACACCCCGGTGATCACGTCCTGCACCAGCTTCTGGGCACCAAAGCCGACGGCCAGGCCGAGCACGCCGGCACCGGCGATCAGCGGGCCGATGTTGATGCCAACCTCCGAGAGCACGATCATCGCGGTCATCGTGACCAGCACGATGGCGAAGGCGTTGCGGAAGATCGACAGCAGCGTCTTCTCCCGCGCCCCCGGGGCCCCGCGGCCGGCATCCGGGCTCAGCCGGTGCTCGACCCAGCTGGCCACGCCGATCCAGATTCCGACGGCCACGGCCAGGATGATGGCCACGGTAATGGCCGTTGCCAGGGTGGCGCTGCCGCCCTCGGAGGCAAGCCACGCCCCAAGGTCGAAGATCGCCCAGGCGTCCAGGATCAGCGCCAGCACGGTGACCAGGATCACCACCCGCACGATCTTCAGCGCCGTGGGCACGAAGGAGTTCAGGCGCTCCTCCAGCGAGGGGAATCGCAGCCGCGTCTCCTCCGGCACCTGGATGCGCCGGCCGATGACCCGCGTCAGCAGCACCGACAGGAACAGGCCACCGGCGGCAGCAATCAGCGTCTGCAGCGTCGCCTGCACCATGAACGGCAGCGCGTCCTCCGGACGCACCAGGGTGGCCAGGCTCAGCGCCGCGAAGTAAGCGATGGCCAGCAGGTGCCATGCCCGCCCGAAGGCATTCAGCAGCGTGCGGGTGAACGCCATTTCCGCCAGCTGCGCCCGCTCTTCCAGGTTGCCGCGCACCCGCTCGCGGTTCTGCATGATGATCACCAGCGCGTACAGGAACGCAATGGCCATGATCAGCACCGCCAGCAAGCGACCGAGTTCCACGGCGAGGTCCATGTTGACGATCGGCACCACCACCATCAGGCCGTAGCCGATGAACCCGGCCAGGCGCGCCAGCCAGAGATTCCAGTAGGCGGCCTCCTCCGCCTGCATGGGCAGCAGCCGCAGACCGTCATCCCGGGACGCGAAGACGATGCGGATCAGCGCCTTGAACACCTCGATCAGCAGGAAAGCGTTCAGGAACAGCGCGTGGCGGGTATCCATCGCACCCGCATCGCCGAGCACGAACAGCGCCAGCCCGTAACCCACCAGGTACGCCAGCACGATCACGACCAGATCCACCACGGCCGCGGCGAGCACCGCCACGGCCCGGCGGATCAGCATCATGCCGTCACCGTGGCCCGCCGCAGTGCTCCACTGGCTCGCACGGGCGAACACCGGCCGCGCCAGGCGCCGCAGAACCAGGAATGCGGCCACGGTAACGGCAATGACCACACCGAGCCCCACGGCCGCTGGTGCCAGCGCCGCGAGCCCCGCGGCGGCGTCGTCGAAGCGCACCCCCGCGAGCGCACCGCCGGCCTCCCGGAACTCGGACACGAAGCTCTCGCCCAGCCCCTGGGTGAAGTCCGCCACGCGTCGTGGCAGCGCCAATGCCTCATCGTCGGCGGCCTCCTCGGTGACTTCCGCCTCCTCCGCACTGGCCGTGCTCCGGAGTTCCCGGATCAGCCTTTCCCTGGCCTCGTCGTCCTCGAGAATGTCCGCAAGACGGGAGGCCTCGCTGGACTCTCCTCCCGCGCCCTCACCGGCCCCCGCCGGCAGGACGAACACCATCAGCGCGAGCGCCAGAAGCACGAGGCGCAGCACCTCGCCACGGAAGAGGTTCGGCAACATTCGTTTCCCCCCAGTCAGAAAAGGGGACACGGCGCCGGAAGCGCCGTGTCGCAATGAATAAGGTTCAGGCAGCCCCGGACGCGTCGCCCTCGGCCCGCTGCGGGCTGCGGGCCGGCGACCGGGCCACCGTCAGTGCACTCATGTTCACCAGCCCGCGCACGGTGATGGACTGCGTGACCACGTGTGCCGGCGCATTGGCGCCAATGAGAATCGGCCCCACGGAGACGCCACCGCCCAGCACCTTGAGCAGACTGTACGCGATATGCCCGGCGTCCACATGAGGCATGATGAACAGGTTCGCCGGCCCCCGCAGCCGCGAATCCGGATACGCCAGATCGCGGATCTCCTGGGACAGGGCGGCATCGGCGTGCATTTCCCCGTCCACTTCCAGATCGGGCCGCTCCCGGTGCAGCCGCCGCACGGCCTCGCGCATGCGCAGCGCGGGCTCCGAGTCCTGGCTGCCGAAGTTGGAGCGGGAGACAAAGGCGATCTTCGGAGCCATCCCGAAGGCGGCCACCTGCTCCGCGGCCATGACCGTCATCTCCACCAGTTCCTCGACGCTGGGCTCCAGCGTGGCGTGACTGTCGCAGATGAAGAACGTGCCGGCGGGCAGGATCAGGGCGGTCAGGGTCGCCAGGGAGTGCACCCCCGGGGCCGGGCCGATCACGTTGTCCACGGCATCCAGGTGGCGCTGGAACTTGCCCACGGAGCCGCAGATCATGCAGTCCGCATCGCCCTTGCGCACCATCAGTGACGCGATCACCGTGTTGTTGGTACGCACCGTGGCCTTGGCATCGTCTGGCGACACACCGCGCCGCCCCATGATGCTCTGGTACTCGCTGTGGTACTCGCGGAAGCGCGGATCGTTATCCACGTCGATCACGGTGACATCCTTGCCCGAGCGCAGCCGCAGCCCGAGCTCACTCATGCGCGCCTCGATCACCGAGGGCCGGCCCACCAGAATGGGTGATGCCAGGCCCTCGTCCACCACCTCCTGGACCGCCTGCAGCACCCGCCGGTCCTCACCCTCGGCGAACACCAGCCGCCGCGGCGCCTGCCGGGCCCGCTCGAACAGCGGCTTCATCAGCAGGCCGGACTTGTAGACGAACTCGATCAACTGCTGGCGATAGGCGCCGAAATCGGTAATCGGGCGCGCGGCGATGCCGCTGTCCATGGCCGCCCGGGCCACCGCCGGGGCGATGCGCACCGGCAGCCGCGGGTCGAACGGGCTGGGGATCAGGTAATCGGCGCCGAAGCGCGTCTCTGTTCCCCCGTAGGCCTTGGTCACCAGCTCCGAGGGCTCGTCCATGGCCAGGTCGGCAATGGCCTGGGACGCGGCGAGCTTCATGGCGTCGTTGATGTCCGACGCACCCACATCCAGCGCGCCACGGAAGATGTAGGGGAAACACAGCACGTTGTTGACCTGGTTCGGGTAGTCCGACCGGCCGGTGGCGATGATGGCGTCCGGGCGCACTTCCCGGGCCACTTCCGGGAGGATCTCGGGCGTGGGGTTCGCCAGCGCCATGATCACCGGCTGGTCGGCCATGCGCCGGACCATCTCCGGCTTCAGCACGTTGGGGGCCGAGAGGCCCAGGAACAGGTCGGCGCCCTCGATCACGTCATCCAGGGTGCGGGCCTCGGTTTCGCGGGCATAGGGGGCCTTCCAGCGGTCCATGCTCTTCTCGCGACCGGCGTACACCACGCCATCGATGTCGCTCACGGTGATGTGCTCCCGCGGCAGCCCCAGCTTCACCAGCAGATCCAGGCAGGCCAGCGCCGCCGCGCCAGCCCCGGAGCAGACCAGGCGCACGTCCTCGATGTTCTTGTCCACCACGCGCAGGGCGTTGGTCACGGCCGCGGCGACGATGATGGCAGTGCCGTGCTGGTCATCGTGGAACACGGGGATGTTCATGCGCTCGCGCAGGGCATCCTCGATGATGAAGCACTCCGGCGCCTTGATGTCCTCCAGGTTGATGCCGCCAAACGTGGGCTCCAGGCGGGCCACCGTGCGGATGAACTCCTCCGGGTCGTTCTCCTCCACTTCCAGGTCGAACACGTCGATGTTCGCGTACTTCTTGAACAGCACCGCCTTGCCTTCCATCACCG
>SLMR01000199.1 GCA_007133445.1 Aquisalimonas sp.
GGGTCAGGGCCCAGTCGTGGGCAACGTCGTCCAGGGTGACTGCTTTGGGGTCGGAACCCGTCAACGTGTTCTGAAACCCGACATACGCCCCGATGAACTCGAACTCACCGGACTCCGTCTCGCGAATCACCGGAGAACCGCTGGCACCCCCTGTACCGAGCAGATCCCAACTCAGGTCCAGCCCACCACTGGAGCCACCAAAGTCATCTCCGCCGGGCTCATAACCTTCAATCTGGCCAGCAGTGGTCCACTGATAGAAGATGTCGTCCCCTGCACTGTCCTCGCCCTGGTCGAGGAAACTGTCCGCGTACCCCGACCAGAACACATCCTCCCCGACCAAATCCCGCCCATCGTCACCACCCGCGCCGTTCCAGAACCAGTCGAAGTGCTCCTGGCCATCCAGATCCGTAACCGGGCGATCCAGGCGCGCAACGGCCATATCGGTATCCGGCCAGTCTCCGCTCCAGTCCTCCTGCTGGACGTGGATCTCCTCAATGGTGTAGCGATTGTCGCCCTGCTCCTCCCGAAGATTCACACCCTCGCGCCCGAGGTAGAACTCAATGTTGTCCACATTGGAGAAATCGGCTGTGCGATCATCCGGCCCGTCGCCGGCCACCACGTGGGCGTTCGTCATAATGTGCTGCGGGCTGATCATGAATCCGGTGCCGATCTGCAGGCCGTCGCTGTCGGTATTCTCGCGCACCAGTTGCCCGATCATGTCGAAGGGCTGCTTGGATGTGTCAACCCAATCCCAAAGATCCTGCTCGGGAAAGTCCGCCTCATACATGCCGAATTCCTGGGACACCGTCTCAGTAACGCCGTCTTCCTCCGCCGTTACAGTGAGTTCCATTTCCCCTGGCTCGAAACCTCGATAGCCAGGAAAATCGAACTCGACACTCACATGTTCCGATCGCGCCCACTCACCCAGATGCTCGGTTGTTAACCACGGTTCTGCGCCATCCTGATCGAGCGTGAACGTGACGGAATCGGCTCCCCCAAGATGCTCCACCACCACGCTAGCGTCGATATTGCTGTTGGATGACCCCTGATTAAGCGCCCCCGCGGTGATATCCAGGGAGTGCAACGCGAACTGATCAACAAATTCGGGCACCTCAGTGTCGATGGTGTCGACATCCTTGCTAGACACACCCGCATTCGCGAGGTCATCAACAACAGACTGCGCCTCTCCCCGGTCGTCGGGCTCCTCGGCGATCAAGTCACCGCGCTCCACCAGGTGCGCCTGGTCGTCCTCGTTCAGACCCTTGCGCTCACCCTCAAAGCCGTCATTGAACGCGCCGGCCGCGAGTGCCGAGAAGAAGTCCCCCCGTGCAACATTGCCGTCTTCAAGCTGCTCGAGCCAGTAATCCCACCCCTCCTGGTCGATGCTATCCGCATCCCGGCCCAGCACCAGCTGGTATGCAGCGGTGACCAATGCCGCATCAGTCAGATCGGCCGACTGGGTGCTGGCCAGTGTGACGCTGTCATACAACCCGTTCGAAAGGCTCGCCGCCCCCTCAAGATCTGCCTCCCGGTCCCTGTACTCCTGGTATAAGGCGTCATCCTGCTCCGCAGCCAAACCCAACAGGCTTCCGAAAACACTCTTTTCATCAATCATTATTCTCTTTCCTCTGGGTCATGCCAGCCCACTACCAACCGGCTTGTGTTCGCCCATCTCCAAAGAGGTACAGTACCAATGGCTCCTCACGGGCGCCAAATTCGGGGTGACGATCGCATTATCGCGGGCAGGCAAGACGGGAAGCGGGCTGGTGCATTCGCAAACACACCGACCGTGAGGGGTGACGGGACCGCCCGCACCCTCACAATGAGACCATCAATGCTGCTGCGACGTCTCGGCGTCGCCGAGGAGGGGGACGTTGCTGCCGACCACGTGCGGGGCGTGGACGGTGAGGAGATCGCTGGAGTGAGAGGCGGCGTCGTAGCCGTCCACGCATTCGCGGAGCACGTCGCGGGCGGCATCGCTGTCGTGGGCTCGGCAGGCGGCGTCGAAACGCTGCATACGCGCCTCCAGGGCCTCCCAGGTAATGGAGGCCTCGCTGGCGCGCATGATCATCGGGTGTGCTGTGCCGGAGACGTTCTCGCCCAGCAGCAGTTCCTCGTAGAGCTTCTCGCCGGGACGCAGGCCGGTGAATTCGATGCGGATGTCGCCGTCGGGGGTGTCGTCATCCGCCACGGTATAGCCGCTCAGGCGGATCATCTGCTCGGCCAGGTCGGTGATACGCACCGGCTCGCCCATATCCAGCACGAACACCTCGCCCCCCTCCGCCATGGAGCCGGCCTGGATCACCAGGCTGGCGGCCTCGGGGATGGTCATGAAGTAGCGGGTGACCTCCGGGTGCGTCACCGTCACCGGGCCGCCTTCGTGAATCTGCCTGCGGAAGAGCGGCACCACCGAGCCCGACGAGCCCAGCACGTTGCCGAAGCGCACCATGGCGTAGCAGGTGTTGTTGGCACGCGCGGCCAGGGCCTGGAGCACCAGCTCCGCGAACCGCTTGGTGGCACCCATCACGTTGGTGGGCCGCACCGCCTTGTCCGTGGAGACCAGCACGAACCAGCGCACACCGGCATGCTCGGCGGCGAGCGCGGCGTGGTAGGTACCGAAGATGTTGTTCTGCACGCCCTCGAGCACATTCTCCTCGACGATGGGCACATGCTTATAGGCGGCGGCGTGGTAGACCGTCTCCACACCGAACCCGGCCATGATCCGCTCCAGCCGGCGCTGGTGCACCACCGAGCCCAGCAGCGACTCCACTCGGCACTCGATGCCCCGCGCCGCGGCCAGCGCCTTCAGCTCCTGGGCGACGCGGTAGAGTGCGAACTCCGACTGCTCGAACAACAGCAGCGTGCTCGGGCCTGCGAGCAGGATCTGCCGGCACAGCTCCGAACCGATCGAGCCCCCGGCGCCGGTGACCATCACCACCCGCCCCCGGATGCACCGCTCCACCAGCCGCGCATCCGGCGCCACGGAGTCGCGGCCCAGGAGATCCTCGATATCCACCTCGCGGATGTCCTGCAGCCGGGCACTTCCGGAGACGATATCCGTCATTCCGGGGATAGTGCGCACGTGCACCGGGAACCCCTCCAGCTGCTTCACCACCTCACGGCGCCGACCCCGCGAAGCCGATGGCATGGCGAGCAGTACGTTCTGGATGCCCTCGCGGCGCACCAGCCGAACCAGCGCGTCCGGGCCGTAGACGGGAATCCCGTTCACCTCCGTGCCGTGCAGGGTGGGATCATCATCGATGAACGCCACCGGCTCGTGCTCGCGGGTGGTCTTGAGCGAGGCCACAAGCTGCGCCCCTGCCGCACCGGCCCCGTAAATGGCCACCGGATCACGCTCGGCGCGCCGCTTCAGCACCGCATGGAACGTCGCGCGCACCAATAACCGACTACCACCGATCAACAGCAGCCCCAGCAGCCAGTAGATCACCACCGCCGTGCGCGGCACGCCAGTAAACCCCCCAACGGCAATGATCCCGACGAACAGCAGTGTCGAGAGCGAAACGCCGTAGGTCACCGCCATCACTGCCTGGGGGCCCATGTAGCGCACCACGGCGCGATAGATCCGCACGAAAGCAAATATCGGCAGAGTGAGCACCGGCACCACCACAAGCAACCACCAGTGATCCACCAGCTGGCGGGGAATGAGCTCCCCCATCCGCAACGCAAACGCCGCCCACATCACCATTGCCAGCAACACGACGTCCGCCGCCATCATCACGCCGCGTTTGCCAATGCGGGGCAGCTTCAGAAGTGCATGAAACAGTCGAGAGATCATCACAGCCATTCAGGTCAGATACTGAAGCGGCGGAACGCCACCAAGGCTTAGCCCACCACACGCGGAAATCCATTGCACGAACGTTCAGGGCATTTTACACAACGAGAAAGCGGAGAGCGCGGGCGTTGGTCACACGTCCCCAGTCATTCCCAGTGCGCTGCTAAGTGTTCGGGTCACGGAGATCATGTCCGCCAACAATTGCTCGTCTCTCTCCAGATATCCTTCGTACTCTGCCAGGTTCCGCCGCTCGTGCGCTTTCGCGAGAACGCGCCACTGCCCGGCACTCAGGCCCGCACTGTCCGGTAGCGCTTGGAAAACCAGATACCGGCTGCTCGACCGATAGCCTTTCCGTCTCAAAGCGTAGAGCGCCAGCGCGTGAGCCGCGTTATAGGCGAGATCGAATCGGCTTTCGAACGACAGGTTCGTGTGCTCCGCATCGGACAGCCGTGCCAAACCTGATTGTCGGAGCCCTTGCA
>SLMR01000270.1 GCA_007133445.1 Aquisalimonas sp.
CAGGATGTTGCGCTGTTTCATGATCGCGGCCATGCGCACGGCATTGCGCGCGTAGTCGGAGAACACCAGGAAGGTGCCGCCGTAGGGCACGAAGCCGCCGTGCAGCGCGAGGCCGTTCTGGATGGCAGTCATGGCGAACTCGCGCACGCCGTAGTAGATGTAGTTGCCGTCGCCATCGTCGGCGGTGACCGGGGTGCAGCCCGACCACTTGGTGTTGTTGGAGCCGGTCAGATCGGCGGAGCCGCCGATGAGGTCGGGCAGATAGGGTCCGAACCCATCCAGTGCATTCTGCGACGCCTTGCGGCTGGCAACGGTAGCACCGGCGTCGGCGGCCTTGGCCAGCAGTTCGTCGGCATGCTCGGCGAACCGGGCGGGCAGATCGCCACGCATGCGCCGCTCGAACTCCTCGGCCAGTTCCGGGTGGGCGCGGCGATAGTCGGCCAGCACCTGCTCCCAGTCGGCCTCAGCCGCCTTGCCCGCGTCACGGGCATCCCAACCCTGGTAGATGGGGCCGGGAATCTCGAACGGGGCGTGTTCCCACTTGAGGAACTCGCGGGTGGCCTGGATCTCGTCGTCGCCCAGGGGCGCGCCGTGGACGCTGTGGCTGCCACAGGCGTTCGGTGCGCCGAAGCCGATCACGGTCTTGCAGCAGATAATCGTGGGCCTGTCAGTGACGTCCCGGGCTTCGCGAATGGCGGCGTCCACCGCCTCGCTGTCGTGGCCGTCCACATCGGCCACCACGTGCCAGCCGTAGGCGCGGAAGCGCCCGGGGGTGTCATCGGTGAACCAGCCTTCGACCTTGCCGTCGATGGAGATGCCGTTGTCGTCATAGAAGACCACCAGCTTGCCCAGGCCCAGAGTGCCGGCCAGTGAGCAGGCCTCGTGGGAGATGCCTTCCATGAGGCAGCCATCGCCGGCAAAGCAGTAAGTGTAGTGATCCACCAGGGTATGGCCGGGGCGGTTGAACTGCGCGGCCAGCACCTTCTCCGCCAGCGCCAGGCCGACGGCATTGGCAAGCCCCTGGCCCAGCGGGCCGGTGGTGGTCTCGACGCCCGGCGTGTACCCCAACTCCGGGTGCCCCGGCGTGCGCGAGTGCAACTGGCGGAACTGCTTGAGGTCCTCCATGCCCAGGTCGTAGCCGGAGAGGTGCAGCAGGCTGTAAAGCAGCATGGAGCCGTGGCCGTTGGAGAGCACGAACCGGTCGCGGTTCCACCAGCCCGGGTTGGCGGGATTGTGCCGGAGGTAGTCGTTCCAGAGGACTTCGGCGATGTCCGCCATGCCCATGGGTGCACCGGGGTGACCCGATTTCGCCTGCTGGACGGCATCCATGCTCAGGGCACGGACGGCATTGGCAAGTTCACGACGCGACGGCATGAAGGCTGGTCTCCGGTTGTACGCACTGGGGTTGTCGGCTCGCCCGGGGGAGCCCGCGGCACTGAAAACGGTGGATTGTCTCGAATTGTCGGGCTGCGGGCAAGGCTGCGCCACCCCGGGAAATGAATGCCAAACACCTGACATGTCGTGATATTTCGGTGACACGTCGGGTACAGAGGTTGAAATCTCTGGAGAACCCGGTACGTTAGGGGATGGTCAAAACGGAACGAAACGGCACGGGACTGCTGCCCTTCACCGCATGACGGCGCTCGTCAACGCGACTGGACGACCCGCATGACGGTTCTACGCACCGCCACTGGCAGGGAATTGGCGTTGCGTCTCCTTCGGGCTGCCGGAGCTGGATGACCTGCATCACCAGGTTTCCTCATCCTTCTCTGCAGCCAAAAAAGCAACAGGTTTTGAAGTGCGGGTAGTACTGGTGCGGCCAGGCCCCGCAACAACAGCGGCAGATGACACACCACCAGTGCAATCTGCCCGGCGATGAAGCAGGCGTCCAGCGGGCAACCGGACTGGACGGCGCATTCGTGCATCCATGCAAGGGGTGCTCGCTCGCGGTGCCATGGCACCGGCGTCGGCGGTACTGCGTGCCGCGGTCTGCATCTTCATTTTATGGACGGTGGGAGGTAACTACATGTCTTCGACAGCAACGGACCAGGCATTCGGCGACAAGCCCGAGGAATGCCGCGACAGCGACCACTACGCCGCGGAATACAACGAAGGTTTTGTTGACAAGTGGGATGACCTGATTGACTGGGACAGCCGCGCGGAAAGCGAGGGTGATTTCTTCATCCAGACGCTGAAGGAGCGGGGCTGCAAGCGCATTCTGGACGTGGCCTGCGGCACCGGTTTCCACTCGGTGCGGCTGATCGAGGCCGGCTTCGACGTGGTCAGCGCCGACGGCAGTGCCGACATGCTGGCCAAGGCCTTCGAAAACGGCCGCAAGCGCGGGCACATCCTGCGTACGGTGCAGTCGGACTGGCGCAAGCTGAACCGGGATATCCACGGCCGCTACGATGCCGTGATCTGCCTGGGCAACTCGTTTACTCACCTGTTCAACGAGAACGACCGCCGCAAGACGCTGGCCGAGTTCTACTCCGCGCTGAACCACGACGGCATCCTGATCCTGGACCAGCGTAACTACGACTCCATCCTGGATCACGGTTACTCCAGCAAGCACACCTACTACTATTGCGGGAACGACGTCTCCGTGTACCCGGAGTACGTGGACTCGGGCCTGACCCGCTTCCGCTATGCGTTCCCGGATCAATCCGTGTTCCACCTGAACATGTTCCCGCTGCGCAAGGCGTACACGCGCCGGCTCATGCGCGAAGTCGGGTTCCAGCACGTCGAGACCTACGGTGACTTCAAGGAGACCTACAGGGACGCCGAGCCGGACTTCTTCATCCACGTCGCCGAAAAGGAATATCGGGAGGATAACGATGAGCAGTAATTACACCGGTGCCGTTGCCACGGCACGCGAGTACTACAACAGCGACGACGCTGACCGCTTCTACCACCGGGTGTGGGGCGGCGAGGACATTCACGTCGGCCTGTACGAGGACGACGAGGAGCCCATCGCCGACGCCAGCCGCCGCACGGTGGCCCACATGGCGGACCTGCTGGGCGATCTGACCCCGGAGCACAAGGTCATCGACCTGGGCGCCGGTTACGGCGGCACCGCCCGCTACCTCGCCCAGACCTTCGGCTGCCCGGTGGCCGCGCTGAACCTCTCCGAGGTGGAGAACGAGCGTGACCGGGAGATGAACAAGGCGGTCAAGCTCGACCACCTGATCGAGGTGCTGGACGCCAGCTTCGAGGAGATCCCGTACCCGGACAACCACTTCGACGTGGTCTGGTCCCAGGATTCGTTCCTGCACAGCGGCAACCGGGAGAAAGTGGTCGAGGAAGTCGCGCGGGTGCTCAAGCCGGGTGGCGTGTTCATCTTCACCGACCCGATGCAGGCTGATGACTGCCCGGAGGGCGTGCTGCAGCCCATCCTGGACCGCATCCACCTGGAGACACTTGGCTCGCCCAAATTCTACCGCGAGACCGCGAAGAAGTACGGTCTCGAGGAGATCGGCTTCGAGGATCACACCCACCAGCTGCCGCGCCACTACGGCCGGGTGCTGGAGGAGACCAAGCGCCGCGAGGCCAGCCTCGAGGGCGAGATTTCGCCCGAGTACATCGAGCGCATGAAGCAGGGCCTGCAGCACTGGGTCGACGGCGGCAACAACGGCTACCTGGCCTGGGGCATTTTCCGCTTCCGCAAGGCCTGAGCGCCGTGACGACGCGCCGGCGCGCGACTCCGGTTGAAGCGCCGGCTGAACCGATTAACCGAAACACGACACTCGACGAGTTAAAGGAGTCCTCATGAGCAAGTCCTTCATGTTCACTTCGGAGTCCGTCTCTGCCGGTCATCCGGACAAAATGGCGGACCAGATTTCCGACGCCGTGCTGGATGCCATCCTGGAGCAGGATCCCCGGGCCAAGGTGGCCTGCGAAACCCTGACCACCACCGGCATGATCATGCTCGCCGGCGAGCTGAAGACCACGGCCAACGTGCCCTACGAGGACATTGCCCGCGCCACCACCAAGCGCATCGGCTACACCTCCTCCGACATGGGCTTCGATGCCGACACCTGCGCCTTCATCAACGCGCTGGGCAAGCAGTCCCCGGACATCAACCAGGGCGTTGAGCGCAAGCTCCCCGAGGAGCAGGGCGCTGGCGACCAGGGCATCATGTTCGGCTACGCCTGCGACGAGACGGACGTCTTCATGCCGGCGGCCATCAACTACGCCCACCGCCTGGTGGAGCAGCAGGCCACCCTGCTGGCCAACGGCAAGCTGCCGTGGCTGCGTCCGGACGCCAAGAG
>SLMR01000237.1 GCA_007133445.1 Aquisalimonas sp.
CTACGGGCCATGGTGCCCGTGACGGGTCGGGGTTGAGGCCCCTCCCGCCATGTTGCGGTGCATCAAGATGCACCCTACGCCCGACACAGACCTTCAGGAATGTCACCCCGGGGCCATCGGCCCCCGTAGGGTGCATCTTGATGCACCGCCAGACCGCCCCGGCTACCCGCATGCTGCACTGCAGATTGACTCCCTGAGCCCGGCGGGGGATTGTCGAACGCAGGCGTTACCGGCTCAAAAGGTCGGGCGCTGTCCATGCCCCGGGGCAACTCTCCGGGGGCCGCGTTGGGCAACAGCCGAAGCCTCACGGCAGCCGCGCCCTGTGGCTGCCTCCGCGCTTCGCAGGGAGATCCCCTCATGGCGCTTGCTAACGTTGATCTGCACGACAAGTACACACTTGAATCCGGCCGCGTCTACCTGAACGGCATCCAGGCGCTGGTCAGGCTTCCCCTGATGCAGGCCCGTAGCGATGCCCGTGCCGGGCATCACACCGGCGGGTTTGTTTCCGGTTACCGTGGTTCGCCGCTGGGCGGGTTCGACAAGGCGCTCTGGGACGCCGCTGCCCACATGGAGCAGGCCGGCGTTCGTTTCCAGCCCGGGGTCAACGAGGACCTGGCTGCCACCGCCGTATGGGGCAGCCAGCAGGTGGGTCTGTGGCCCGATGCCACCCGCCAGGGCGTGTTCGGCATGTGGTATGGCAAGGCGCCGGGCGTGGACCGCTGCGGCGATGTCTTCCGCCATGCCAATGCGGCCGGTACGGCGCCGCTGGGCGGCGTGCTCGCCGTTGCCGGTGACGACCACGGCTGCAAGTCGTCGACTCTGCCGAGCCAGTCGGAGTTCGTCTTCATGGATGTGCAGATGCCGGTGCTGCACCCGGCGGACGTCCAGGACGTGCTCGATTTCGGGCTGCTGGGCTGGGCCATGTCCCGGTTCAGTGGCTGCTGGGTGGGGTTCATCGTGGTGGCGGATACCGCCGATGCCTCGGCGTCAGTGCACGTGGGCCCCGACCGGGTGCACGTGACCCTGCCGGAGGAGTTCCAGTTGCCGCCGGATGGGCTGAACATCCGCTGGCCGGATCGCCCGCTGGATCAGGAGCACCGGCTGCAGCGCTACAAGCTGCGTGCGGCCCAGGCGTTTGCCTGGGCCAACGGCATCGACCGCATGATCCTCGACAGTGACACGCCGCGTCTGGGGATCGTCACCACCGGCAAGGCCTATCTGGACGTGCGGCAGGCGCTTTGGGATCTCGGCATCGACACCGAGGAAGCGGCCCGCCTGGGATTGCGGCTCTACAAGGTGGGCATGCCCTGGCCGCTGGAGCCCCAAGGCGTCGCGACGTTCGCCGAGGGTCTGGACGAGATCCTGGTGGTGGAGGAGAAGCGCTCGCTGATCGAGAGCCAGCTCCGGGAACAGCTCTTCAATCTCGCCGGCGCCCAGCGACCCCGGGTGGTGGGCAAGTACGACGAGTATGGCGAGTGGGTGCTGCCGTCGGCGGGTGAGCTCAATCCCGGCCAGGTGGCGCGGGTCATTGCGGCGCGCCTGAGCCGTTTCTACACCAGCGCGGTAATGGAAGAGCGGGTGCACTTCCTGGAACAACAGGAGCGCATGCTGGCGGAGAGCAAGACGCTGGTGGAGCGCCTGCCGCATTTCTGCTCCGGGTGTCCGCACAATACCTCCACCCGGGTGCCCGAGGGCAGCCGGGCCACCGCCGGGATCGGCTGCCACTACATGGCCCACTGGATGGGCCGCAACACCGAGACCTTCACCCACATGGGCGGCGAGGGCGTGCCCTGGGTCGGGCAGGCGCCGTTCAGCGAGACGCGCCACATCTTCGCCAACCTCGGTGACGGCACCTATTTCCACTCGGGCGTCATGGCCATCCGCGCCGCAGTGGCCAGCGGCGTGAACATCACCTACAAGATTCTCTACAACGATGCCGTGGCCATGACCGGCGGCCAGGGCGTGGACGGCGAGCTGGATGTGCCGCGGCTGACCCGGCAGCTCGCTGCCGAGGGTGTGGCCCGCACCGTGGTGGTCAGCGACGAGCCGGAGAAGTACGGCGGTGCCAGCGGGCTGTCAGCCGGCGTTACCGTGCACCATCGGCGCGAGCTGGACGCGGTGCAGCGGGAGCTGCGCGAGCAGCCCGGCGTCACCGCGCTGATCTACGATCAGACCTGCGCGGCCGAGAAGCGCCGCCGCCGCAAGCGCGGCCTGATGCCGGACCCGCCCAAGCGCGCCTTCATCAACTCCCGGGTCTGCGAGGGCTGCGGCGACTGCAACCTGAAGTCCAACTGTCTGTCGGTGATCCCGGTGGACACGGAACTCGGCCGCAAGCGGGCCATTGACCAGGGCCAGTGCAACAAGGACTTCACCTGCATCGAGGGCTTCTGTCCGAGCTTCGTCACCGTTCACGACGCCGAACTGCGCCGGCCCGAGGGCCGGGCGGACAGCACTCAGCTACCGGCATTGCCGGAGCCGCCGGCAGTCAGGGGCGACGAACCCTACGGCATCGTGATCACGGGGGTCGGTGGCACCGGCATCGTCACCGTGGCGGCCCTGCTCGGCATGGCGGCACACCTGGAAGGGCGCGGTGTGGCGGTGCTGGACATGACCGGGCTGGCACAGAAGTACGGCGCGGTGACCAGCCATGTGCGCATCGCCGCGACTCCCGAGGCCATTCACGGGGCCCGTATTCCCCCCGGCGAGGCGGATCTGCTGCTGGGCAGCGACCTGGTGGTGGCCTCCGGGCGTGACAGCCTGACGCGGCTGGACAGTGAGCGTTCCGCGGCGGTAGTGAACAGCCACGGGGTCATGCCGGCCGGCTTCATCCGCGACCCGGACATGCCGTTCCCGCGGTCCGACATGCTCGAGCAGATCCGCGCCGGCACGCGCCGGGACGGCTTCCACGCCCTGGACGCCGCCGCCGTGACCGAGGGGTTGTTCGGGGATGCGGCCACCATGAACGTGTTTCTGCTGGGGGTGGCGTACCAGGACGGGCTGCTGCCAGTCTCCGCCGAGGCCATTGACCGCGCCCTGGAACTCAACGGCACCGCGGTGGAGGCCAACCGCCAGGCGTTCTATTGGGGCCGGCATGCGGCAGTGGATCGCGCCCGCGTGGAACGCATCGCCCTGGGCGAGACGCCGGCGACACCGGAAACCATGGATCTCGACACCTGGCTGGCGCGGCGTCGGGAGGATCTGGAGGCCTACCAGAACCGCGCCTACGCCGAGCGCTTCACGAACCTGGTGGAGCGCGTCCGCGCCGCGGAGCAGGCAGCCGTGCCGGGGTCGGAGCGGCTGGTCCGGGCGATGAGCTTCAGCTACTTCCGGCTGCTTGCCGCCAAGGACGAGTACGAGGTGGCCCGCCTGTACACCGACGGCGAGTTCGCGCGGGAACTGGAGCGGACCTTTACGGCCGGCTATCGCGTCAAGGTCCATCTGGCGCCGCCGTTGCTGGCACGGCGTGATCCGCACACCGGCGAGCCGCGCAAGCGTGCGTTCGGCGGCTGGATTCTCCCGGTCATGCGGGTCCTGGCGCGGATGAAAGTGCTGCGCGGGACCGTGCTGGATCCTTTCGCCTACAGCGCCGACCGGCGTTTGGAGCGGGAGCTTCTTCGGGAGTTCGAGGCCGTGGCCGAGGAACTGCTGCGCGGCCTTGGGGCTGACAATCACGCGGCAGCGGTGGAAGCGGCCGAGGCATCAGGGGCCATTCGTGGCTACGGACACGTCAGGGAGGCCAGCGCCGAGCGCGCCCGCGCGCGGCAGCGTGATGCGCTGGAGCGTTTCCGCGGAGCCCGGCCGTCGGACGGGCGCCCGACGGCCAGCATGCCCGCCGCCGAGCCGGAGCCCGAACGCAGCGCTGCCGGTCAGTGACCGCCGCCGTTGCCGCTCAGTAGCAGGCGAAACGCCTTCGTGGCGGGTTCCGGTGCCGGTTCCCGCCCGCAGATGATGTCGCTGTAGATGGCGCCTTCGCCGATGCGCACGACGAAGAACGCCAGGTCGCCGGTATCCATCTGCGGCTTGATGGCGCCTTTGTGGACCTGCTCGTCGAGCAGCGCCTTCCAGGCCGCGAGCAGACGTTCCTGCAGGCCACTGACGTTGGAGGTGAGGACCCGCAGTGCGAACTGCGGATCCTGACGCAGGAACTGGTGCAGCGGGCCGGCCTCGATAATCTCGGCGTTGACCTCTTCATAGATGCGGGCCAGGTAGTCCACCCCTTCCAGGTCGGGCTCCTGGTCTGCCCGGGCTCGGGCGTTCTCCAGCAC
>SLMR01000181.1 GCA_007133445.1 Aquisalimonas sp.
CGGAGCAGGAGTCGTGGTAAGTGGTGGTTCCGGTGTGCTCGATCTCCGGGAGTTCCACTTGCGCGACTTCCACCAGGAACCGGGTGAGTTCCCAGGTACATTCCGCCAGTTGCTCTGCCGCCTGGGCCCAGTCCGGTTCGTCCCGCAGCATGTCGGCATAGTGTGCCGTGATGGTGCCGGCGCAGGAGCCGGAGGGGACCACCACGTAGGGGTAGTTCCGGAACGTCTGTATCACCTGCTTGGCGATGGCCTTGGCATGGCCCCGGTCGCCGCTGTTGTACGCCGGCTGGCCGCAGCAGGTCTGCGCATCCGGTACCTCTACGTTGTAGCCGGCCTGCTCCAGCAACTGCACGGTCGCGAAGCCGACGGATGGGCGGAAGAGGTCAACGAGGCAGGTGACGAACAGGGCGACGGTAGGGCGGGTCTGGGAAGGCGAAGGCTGCGTCATCGGCGACTCCGGTTGTGCGATGGCGTCCGGACAGGGGCGGAAACGCGGTGCCGGGCCCTTGAAACGCACCGGTACTGCCCGCAGGCTGTGCTATACAGTAACCCAAAACGGCATTCATGAAACGTTGCGCGGCAACACGGGAGTACCTATGAGCCTCACCGAACAGAAGTGCACGCCGTGCCAGGGTGGCACCGACCCCATGCCCCGGGAGCGTGCCGAGGGCTACATGAACCAGGTTCCCGGCTGGGAGCTCACCCACGACGCCACGCGCCTGCAGCGCACGTTCAAGTGCAAGAATTTTGCCCAGGCGCAGGAATTCGTTAACAAAGTGGGGGATCTGGCCGAGTCCGAAGATCACCACCCGGACATCACGTTCGGCTACGGCTACGCGACGGTGGAGATCTGGACACACAAGATCGGCGGCCTCCACGAGAACGACTTCATTTTCG
The DNA here is from genome assembly GCA_007133445.1 of Aquisalimonas sp. The sequence continues at coordinate 898 of SLMR01000181.1, forward strand.
CCGCCAAGACCAACGAGCTCTTCGAGGGGTAACGGAGAAGGCGCTCGTCGCCAATCGAAATGGCGGCAGACGTCCGCGTAGCGTGCATCTTGATGCACCTTCCCACGACATGCCGGCCCGGGGTGGTGGTTCCCGGTTCGTTTTTCGGTGCATCAAGATGCACCCTACGGGTGTGCGTCCGGATTCCCCCGGAGGGCATGCGATCCGGATTCCCGCGAGGGCGTTCCGTCAGAATGACCACCTCGGCCGACATCGCGGTAAAACGGTGCATCAAGATGCACCCTACGCCCCGCGTTCCCAGGTGCCGGAGCGCCCACCGCTCTTGTGCAGGAGCCGCACGCCGGTGATCTCCATGCCCCGGTCCATGCCCTTGCACATGTCGTAGATCGTGAGCAACGCCGCCTGGGTCGCGTTGAGCGCCTCCATCTCCACCCCGGTGCGTTCCACTGTCTCCGTGCGCGCCGTGCAATGAATCCCGCTGCCATCTTCCAGAGGTTCCAGTGTCACCTCGGCGTTGGTCAGCTGAATCGGGTGGCACAGAGGTACGGTTTCCCAGGTCTTCTTGGACGCCATCAGGCCCGCCACCCGGGCCACCGCAAGCACGTCACCCTTCTTGATGCGCTGCTCGCGCACGGCGGCCAGGGTCTCCGGTGCCATCAGGATGCGCCCCTCGGCCACGGCAATGCGGCGGGTCGAGTCCTTTTCGCCTACGTTAACGATATGGACTTCGCCGGTTTCGTTCAGATGTGGGAGATCGCCCATGGTGCCTCCGCTGTCCGGTGTTGTGCTGCACCCGCCGCTCGCGGGGTGCGCGCCATGGCGCCATGATAACCGCAATGCCTCCCCCGGCGGCACCGTCGGGCGATGTGGCCTTGGCAGGCGGGTTCCGGCTGCCGTCCTGTTGTGCGCGTTGCTGGCCGGCTGTGCCGCCGCGCCGCAGCCGCCGGACCCGGCTGACGGCCCGGAGGCGGCTTGCCGGGCGTTCTTCCATGACCTGGATGCGGCCACGAACGAGGCCGGCGTCCGCGACGGCATCGGGCCGCCGGCGGACGATTTTCCCTATCTTCGGTCCACGCGCTTCCTGCAGAGCTTCGTTCCTGAGCTTGACGACAGGTACGTCCGCACGGCCTGGCTGGATGCCGCCCAGGCGACGGACCGGCAGGCGCGCCGGCTCGAGTTGAGCCATCTGGATGAGGGGCGTGTCCGGGAGATCCGCCTGCCAGAGGAGGCCGGAAACGCCGACGAAGCCATCCGCACCTGCAGCGAGCGCCTCCGGAAGGCGGATGCCCTGGATGCCGAGGAGGGGCCGTGGCCCCGGGCGGCGAAAGCGCTGGAAGTGGGCGATGACTACATTACCTGGCACCGCGCGGCCGGCGTTTATCCCGTCAGCCGTTGGTTCATTCGCTCCGGTGTGGCGGTATGGCAGCGGGGTGTGCGAAGCAGTTTCGAGAACCACCGGCCCGAGGAGGCCCCGGCACTGCAGTACGGGCCCGGCCACGGGAGCCCCGATCTCGACGCTGCCCGGCAACTCGTTGCCGCCGCCCCGTTGAACGCACTGGGCTGGCCGGACATGCCCGGCGGCGACTGGCGGCGCTTGTTCGAACACTACGCGCCGGTGCTCGAAGCGGAAGCGGACGCCCCCTACAACCGCCTGGGCCGGCCGAACCTGGACGCAGACGGACTGCCGGTGGTGGATACTGCCGATCCGGTTGTCTACACCCATGCGTCGGGCGTGCGTTACGGCGACGAGACGCTGATCCAGCTCAACTACACCTGGTGGTTCACTGAACGACCCCTGGACCACTGGTTGGACCTGCTGGGTGGGCGCCTCGACGGCCTGACGCTACGGCTGACCCTGGACCGCAACGGCGAGCTGTTGCTGGTGGAGAGCATGCACAACTGCGGTTGCTACCACCAGCACTACCCTGTAAACGGGCTCGCGGTGAAGGATTCCCCTGACTACGCGGAACCGCCCCTGGTTCTACCGGGACCCGGTCAGCCGCGGGCGGGGGAACGACTGCATGTGCGCCTGGAGGACGGCAGCCATTACGTCTCGCACATGGCATTCGCCGAAGATGACGCCAACGGGAGACGCTATGTCTTCGACGACTACGACAGCCTGCGCAGCGTGCCCGTGGAGAACGGCAGGCGCCGCAGCCTGTTCCAGCCGGACGGCCTCGTCACCGGCACGGAGCGCAGCGAGCGGTGGTTCTTCTGGGTGTCGGGCGTACCGGAGCCAGGGGCCATGCGCCAGTATCACCGGCACCCCACGGCCTTCATGGGCCGGCGTCACTTCGATGATCCTGATCTGCTGGAGCGCATCTACCGGCGCGAGCAGTAGGCAAACACTAGCGCTCGCGCCCGCGGATCACCAGGTCATAGCGGTCCACGTTGTCGATGAAGCGGCTGCGCTGGGGGTGGCCGCGCAGGAACCGCTCCACCTCCGTGTGGGTCTCCCGCGCCCCCTCGACGTCGTCGTCCCGGATCTGCTCGCGCATCTTCGCCATGCGCCAGTGATAGTTCCGCTCCAGGTACATTTCCTGGTAGACGGGGTCGGTGGGGGAGAGCGTTTCCAGGGTTTCATCCAGGAGTTCGGCGGCCCCTTCCAGCTCGCCGTCGCCGCGCAACTCCCGGGCCTCGCCCAGCACATCGGCCGGATCATCCGCGGCCAGCAACCCGCCCGAGGCGCCCAGTAGGAGGACGAACAGTAACGCCAATGCCTTCATGGTGATCCACCCTCGTGCAGCCGGCATTGCACCGGCGTGGGGCCCGGCGGGAGTGCATCGCTCCACCGTTGGCCATGTCGTTATTTGGGGTCAGTATACGACGGTCGGGCGGTCGGCCCAAGGGGTGTATCACCAGTGAGACAGTCGAGCCAGTCCGGAAAACTGTTTCACGCGGCGGCCACGATGAACAGCCCGATGGTGCAGGCCATCCCGCCGAGCCACGCCAGGCTGCGCCACAGGTGGATGTCGGCGATATAGAGCGCGCCGTACAGGATACGGAAGCCGATGAACCCCAGCGCCAGGGCGTTGACGGTGCCCTGGGTGGCATCCATCTGTTGCGCCACCAGCACTGCGGCGGCGAAGGGCGGGAACGCCTCGAAGCTGTTCTGCTGCGCCCAGTTGGCCCGCTGCCGCCAGCCCGCCTGCGCCGCAAGCCATTCCCGGGGGCGGCGGTTGGTAAAGCGCTCGCCCCCCGCCTTGGCGATGCCGGCGAAAACGATGGGCAGGAAGGCGGCGACGAGAATGCACCAGTAAGCAATGGGCATGGAATGACCTCCAGTAATAACAACGGCAAGGCAGCACAACCCGCCATTCGGCGTCGGTAGGAGCGACCGGCGTAGGAGCCTTAACGTAGGAGC
>SLMR01000158.1 GCA_007133445.1 Aquisalimonas sp.
CCGGTGAGCACGGTGAACGCCGAGACCAGGATGAACACCACGAAGTAGATCCACGCCATGGGATAGATTTCCATCACCGGGCGCGCGATCTCCTGGGACCAGCTCTCCAGGGTCATCACCTGGAACAGCGAGTAGAGCGTCCGGCCCAGGTGGCCGAAATCCTCGGGGAAACTGTCGCCGAACAGCTTGGTACCCATGACTCCGAAGATGTAGAACACCAGCGCCAGCAGGAAGGCGATCCAGCCGATGCTGGGAATGGCCTTGAGCAGCGACTCCACGATCATGCGCAGCCGCCCCACCTTCGCCACCAGGCGCAGCACACGCAGGATGCGCAGGGCACGCAGCACCGAGAACGGCCCGGTGTCCGGCATCAGCGAAATCGCCACGATGACGAAGTCGAAGACGTTCCAGCCTTCCTTGAAGAAGCGGTAGTCGTAGGCGAACAGCTTCAGGCCGATCTCGATCACGAAGATGGTGAGCACCACCCGCTCGGTGATCAGCAGTGCGTTGCCGGCGTGGCGCTGCACCACATCGAAGGTCTCCAGCCCCAGCGTGATCGCGTTGAAGCAGATGACAACAATGATGAAATTCTGCACCGGGCGGCTGTCGATGAAGTGCCCGACACGTTGGCGCAGACCGGGAGAGGCTGCTTGTTCCATATTCTTGCCCTTCGGGACGATTGCCTGGGATTCGCGCCCCGTGGGCACGAAAGGTCGCCAGTATAAGCGTTACGCACCGGGCCGAAAGCACGAACCATTCACTCGGCGTCAGCCGAACATGGCCGTGGTGATCACGAACAGGACCATGCCCACCAGCGCCCCGACCAGGGTGCCGTTGATGCGGATATACTGGAGATCCCGCCCCACGGCCAGCTCCAGGCGCTCCACCAGGCTGTCGCTGGGCCAGTCCTCCACCACGTCGGCGATGAAGGTGCCGATGCTGTCCCGGAACGGCAGCACCAGCTCCCGCAGCAGGGCTTCCATGCGTTCGTCCAGCCGGGCACGGGCGTCCGGATCCGTCTGCAGGGTCTCGCCGAAGTGCTGGAGGCTGCGCACCAGGGACTCGCGGAAACCGGAATCGTCGCCGGAGACGCCCTCGAGAAGCGCCTGGCGCAGGTCCTCCCAGAGGGTCTCCAGCATGTCCTGGAGTTCGTCGCTGGCCAGCACCTGATCCCGCAGACGGTCCAGGCGTTCCCGGATCACCGGCGAATCCTGCAGGCGGTCGGCGAACGCAGCCACGGCGGCCTCGAAATCCTGCCGGACCGGATGGTCGTGCTCGGCCATTTCACCGAGCCACTCCTCCACGCCCTCGATGATCTCGTCCGCCAGCCGGCGGTCGAAGCGGCGCGGCACCCACCACCGGCTGCGGGCGCTGACCTGCTCGCGGATGTGCTCGCGGTTGCGCCGCAGCACCTGACGGGCCACCACCAGCCCCCGATCGAACAGCTGCTGGTGCTCGCGACTGGCCATGAACACCCGCAGAAGCCGATCCAGCACCGGCACCAGATCCAGGCGGCGCATGTGGGTCGCCAGCACGTCGCGGTAGAAGCCGCGCACCTCCCGGTCCTGGAAGGCATTGATCATCTCCGGCGCCAGGGCCAGCATGCGGTCAGCCACCAGCTCGGCGTTGTCGCGCCGGGCGAGCCAGCCGCCCATGTGCAACGAGGGATCGGCCTGCCGCAGCCGCTCCGTCACCACCTCCTCGTCGAGGAAATGGCGAGCCACGAAGCGTCCCAGACCTCGCCCCAGGCGATCCTTGTTGCGGGGCACGATGGCCGTGTGGGGAATGGGCAGCCCCAGCGGGCGACGGAACAGGGCGGTGACGGCGAACCAGTCCGCCACTCCGCCGATCAGCCCGGCCTCGGCGCCGGAGCGCACCAGTAACCACCAGTAGCCGGGGTCCTCGACGTACTGGGTGCCGAAGTACACCGCGCCCGCGCCGACGAGCGACGCCGTGGCCACCCGCCGATGGCGGCGCAGCACCTGGCGCTGATGATCGTCCTCGTGGGCGGGCGTCATCCCCCGGCCCGGTGGCGCTGCACGCTGGCCACCTTGTCGTCCAGGCTCTGGGGGCGATCCGTCCGCGTGCCCACCTTGAGGCTGGTGAACAGCCGCGCGGCGCCCATGGCGTGGAGGCGCTCGTGGCAGCGCTTCACCGCCGCGAACACCGCATCCCAGTCACCCTCGACGTTGGTGCCGTAGGCGTGCAGTTCAGTCTTCAGGCCCGCTGCCTCCAGCTCCTCCTGGCAGGCAGCGATGTAGCTGCCCAGGGAGGTACCGCTACCGATGGGAATGACACACAGTTCAACATGCACGTGCATGACCGTCTCCTCCATTGCGACCCGCCGGATCACGGGACGCTGGAACCGCCGTCAGTCTCTCTTCAGCTCGACCACGCATGCCGGGTCGAAGGGCTTCCCCGGCACCTGCTCGTCGGGATAGCCGAGCTGGTTACTGACCACCCGCACGCCGCAATGGTAGAGATCGGTGTTGGCGTGGGTGTGGCCATGAATCCACAGTGATGGTGCTGCCTCCGCCAGCAGCGGGTGCAGGTCACTGACGAAGGCCGCACCCAGTTCATCCACTGCGAACCCCGGGTGGGCGCAGTCGATCAGCGGGGCGGCGTGGGTCACCACCACCGTCGGCTCGCCACTGCCGCTGACCAGGCTACGGTGCAGCCAGTCGCGGGTACTCCGGTGACTCTCCCGGGTGGTCTCCGGTGTCAGGGGCTGCGGATGATCGCTGTCCCCCACCATGATATGACGGTAATCCGGCATCTGCTCTCCAACCACGGGCATGGCCCGGACGGCCGGGATATGACCATCGCCGGCGAAATCGGTCCACAGGGTAGCGCCAAGGAAGCGGACGCCATCCAGCACGACGAAGTCCTGTTCCAGGACGTGGACCCCCGTCCCAAGCGCCGCATCGCGCAACTCGTCCAGCAGGCCCGGAAAGTGGTTGCCATAGAACTCGTGATTGCCCGCCACGAACACCGCCGGAATGCCCAGGTTGTCGCACTGGGCCGCCGCCCACTCGACCCCCCGGGTGCCGCGGTCGATGTCGCCCCCGAGAACCAGCACGTCGGCGCCGGCATCGGGGAGGTCCGGTGGTTCCTCCCCACTCACGTGACGCAACACTTCATGATGCAGATCACTAATGACTTGAATGCGCATGGGCACTGACTTCCTCTGGGAGATCCGGCGTTGGCCCGGGTTCAGGGGCTCTGCAACTGGGCATCCAGGGTCGACAGGAACTCCCGGATGCGATCAGCGTTGACGCCCAGGTCGCTGCGGCCGATCCGTGACGCGGAACGCACATCCACCACGACCTCACCATCGTCCTCGCGCAGCCGCACCACCACGTCATCCTCGAAACCGTACCAGGGCGTGATGGCCACCGCCTCGAGACGCCCCGCGTCGGCGTCGGCCGCCTCCACCCGCCACTGCATGATCGTGGCGGCGGACTCCACCGCCTCGAACACCCGATCCAGGGAGGTGTCATAGCGGCGCGGCCCCAGATCCGGATAGGCCTGCCGCTGCTGGTCGGCCACCTCGTCGCCGGGGTGGTCCACGGCATTGGGGGCCTGCTCCCGGGCCTCCACCAGAGCCTCGAAGGCGGGCACGTCCTCGGTATCCGTGGTGATGTCGTGAATGGGCGGGACCGTATCCGCCCGATGCTGCATGTACAGCGGCCATGCCGCAGTGGCCACGCCCATGGCCAGGCCCACTGCCCCGGCAATGGCCATGGACCGGCGCCGGGCGAACAGCGCCACACCGGCCGTGAGCAGCCCCAGGACCACGGCGCCGATGCCCATCCAGCCACCAACCCTCACCATGGTAAAGGCCGCCCCCAGCTCGAGCCAGCCGAGCTGGTACCAGGGGCCGGGCAGCAGCACCACGAGCCCGCCGACCGCACCCAGGCCGATCGCCAGACCGGCCGGATACCGCAGCCAGCCCGTGGCCGTACCGTCATTGTCCACAGAAGTCATTCACGCTCCCTTGATCCTGTTCGCCACCGGGAACGACGTGCATCCCCGCGCTGGAAATCGGCACCTTTCTCAGGTATTACCACACCATGACACGTTGTCAGCCGCCCCTGTCCCCTGCCGCTCGTCTGCTGCTGGTCGTCCTGCTACTGGCACTGGCCGCCTGCGGCCCGCGCACCCAGGACACGGATCCGCCGGCCCAGGCACCGCAACTGGACCCCGGCGTGGCCACCATGCCGGACGGCACGCGTCTGCCGGTCAGCCGCTGGCGACCG
>SLMR01000090.1 GCA_007133445.1 Aquisalimonas sp.
TCATTCCCCTGGAGGGTGGTCGCACCCTGGTCGACGGCATCCCGGGCGCGGAGTTGGCCATTCTGGACAGCTGCAACCACATCCTCCTGGAACACGAACCGGCCTGGGAGCGCTTCCAGGCCCTGGTGAACGGCTTTCTGCCCGGGACCGCGGCCTCTCCGTGTCCATTGCCGGACGGGGAGCACCTCACGCGGCGACAACAGGATGTGCTTTCGCTCGTGGCCGAGGGGCTGTCCAATCACGAGATCGCCGAACGACTGGGTATCGGCGAGAAGACCGTGCGCAATCACGTGAGCACCATCCTCGACAAGCTCGGCGTTCACTCCCGGGCTCGTGCCATCGTTCTCGCGCAACACCACCCGCAGCAGCCCCGCTCCTGACCCGGGGCGAATGTCCCGATTACGGCCAGCAACGCTTCGCCTGAGCGGGACATCCGCCTCATGTTCCACAGAGGCCTTGCGCGCACTCTGGCCCTGTACATCAGAGCAGCGCGGGAGGACGCGTCATGAAAAGCACCATCACAGCCATCGCCATCGCGACGGGGCTTCTGCTCGGGAGCGCGCACACGCATGCCGGCAATATGGAGACCGTCTCCGGAGCCAACGGCGTCAACCTGGCCGTCTACGAAACCGGCAATCCGGAAGGGCCACCGGTGGTCTTCATCCACGGCTTCACCATGAACCACCTTGCATGGGAGGACCAGTACAACGGGCCGCTGGCCGATGAGTTCCGCATCATCGCACTCGACCTCCGCGGCCACGGCGGGTCCGACAAGCCGCTCGAGCCCGAGCAGTACGGGGACTACACACTCTGGGCGGACGACATCAACGCCGTCATCCGCGCCAAGGAGCTGGACCAGCCCGTACTGGTCGGCTGGTCCATGGCGGGGGTGCTGATCGCGAGCTATCTCGCGAAACACGGGGATGACGACATCAGCGGCGTGGCCTTCAACGGGTCCTTCACCGGCCGCACCACCAGCGAGGGAGAAAGCGTCTTCGAGGACGAACTGCTGCCCCACCTCCAGAACATGGCGGAGCGCGACCCGAAAACCAGTATCGATGCCACCCGCGCCTTCGTCGGCATGCTGACCGCCAACGAACTGGACCCGGAAACGTTCAGCACCCTGCTTGCCAGCTCCATGATGGTGCCACCGCAGGTGCGCGGGGCCATCGTGGCAATGGAACTCGGTATCCCGGATGAGGCGCTGACAGACATCACGGCGCCGGTGCTGGTGATCCATGGCACGAAGGACGCCATGATCAAACCTGCCGCGGCAGAGCATATCGCAGGCACATTCCCGAACGCCGAGCTGCACCTCTACGACGGCATTGGTCACACCCCGCAAATGGAAGCCCCGGACAGGTTCAACAGCGACCTGAAGGCCTTTCTGCGGGACACGCTTGTCGAGAACGCCCGGTAACCACCAAGGCCCTGCCCCTGCCAGACACGGCGAGGGCAGGGCCTGGTGCATGGACTCAGCGAACGGCATGCCCCTCCAGAAACCCCTGCACCAAGGCAAGAACCTCCCTTTCCCGTTCCCGGTGCGGCACATGGCCGCACCCCTTGAGGAGTTCCATGCTGGCGGGGCCGCTGACGCCCTGGGTGATGCGGCGCGGAAACGCTTCGGAACCGTACTCGTCGGCATCCCCGTGAATGGCGAGCACCGGACAGTGCACCCGACTCAGGTATGGGTCCAGGGACCAGTCCCGGAATGCCGACGAGAGCCACACCTCTGTCCAGGCGGCCAGAACCCAGTCGGCCTTGTCGCCGTGCCACTTCTCCAGCCGGGAGAACTGCGCCGGATCCCGGAAACCTTCCCTGGCTGCGCGAATCCCCGCAAGCGTGCGTTCCTCGACGAACGCCTGTGCCGCCTCGGTGATGACAGCAACACAACGGCTGCCACGGGCAGCAGCCGCCGCCAGTGCCATGCCACCACCCACGCTGTGACCGAACAGCAAATAGGCGTCCAGCCCGAGGGCGTGCGCCAGCGCCGGCAGATAGATCTCCGCCTCGTCGTCGATGAACCCGACCGTGAGCTGTTCCGTTCGCTGAGACGAGGCCCCGAACCCCAGACGGTCATAGGCGATGACTGCCCGCCCCGTGGTCGTCGCCAACGCCTCCGGGAACTCCCGCCACTGGGCCACGGAGCCCAGGGAATCGTGCAGCAGAAGAATGGGAGCATGGGAGAGAGTGGCGGGACGCCATTCGCGGACAAACAGACTCCCTCCCGGGACCTCCACCCGGTGTTCTCGACTCTCCACCACGGCGCCTACATGCCGTCGCCGCGGACGATCTCGATGAGCGCGTTGAGGGCGTCGCTGGCAGTGAAGATGCCAAGGAACTGGCCGTCCTCGTCCTCCACGATCACGCTCCCGATCTTCCTGTCGGACATGGCATACGCCACGTCGTCCAGCGGTGTGCTGGCGGCAACGGTCAGCGGGTCCGCTGCCATGATGTCGCCAGCGCGCACCTGGGCCTTCGCCTCCAGCGGCAAGCCCATGACGATGCGCACATCGCGTTCACTGATCACGCCCACGACGGAATCTCCCCGCACCACCGGGAGATGACGTATACCGTGCTTCTCCATCAGGTGCCGGAGTTCGTCCACCGCCATGTCTTCGCTGGCGGTCACGGGGTCCGGCGTGGTGAATTCCTCGACCGGCATGCGTGAAGTAGTCATGAATCCCTCCGTTGAATCGTTGGCAAGAAATCGAATTCGGTTGCAGTGACGTTCTCAAATACGGGCATTAGACATCCTCCGTGACCAGGTGCATCACCAGCCGCACCATCAGGTCCTTCGCCTTGGGGTCGCTCTCGGCGATCAGCAAGGTCAGCGCTGTCAGGCCCTGTTCATTCAGGGTCAGGTGCATGCCCTCCTGGCGCAGGTAGAGTAGGAAGAGGAAGGCCCCGGAGCGCTTGTTGCCATCCGAGAAGGGGTGATTCTTGATCACGAAGTAGAGCAGGTGCGCAGCGCGCTCTTCGCGGGTCCTGTACAGCGGCTCGCCGAACATGCTCTGTTCCAGATTGCCCAGAATCGAGGCCAGTCCGTCGCCGCGGTCCCGGGCGAACAGCTCCGTGGCCTCGCCCCGTTCCCGCAGTTCGCCGGCCAGGGCATCCAGTGCAGGGCGGGCCTCATCCATGTTCAGCACACCCCGGGCCGGTCGCGCACCGGGCGGCAGGCCGAGCGCACCTTCGTCGTAGTCCTGTAGCAGGCGCCAGGTCCGGGCATACCCCAGGATCAGTCCTACGACCTCCTGGCCCAGGTCCGATACCAGCTCGTGTCGGGTGAGGGTCTGACCGAGCAAATCCACCGCCTGCTCCAGTTCGGAGAGGCCCTGCTGGGCCAGCCGGTGCTCGTTGAGGCTGTAGCCCTGAGTAAGGTGCTCGCGGAGGACGCGGGTGGCCCATTGGCGGAAACGAGTGGCGCGGCGTGAACTGACTCGATAGCCCACGGAGATCACCGCATCCAGGTCGTAATGCTTGAGCCTCCGGCGTACCTGGCGTTTGCCTTCCTGGCGAACTACTAAGAAATCCTTAGCAGTTGCCGATTCTGACAGTTCCCCATCCCGATACACATTCCTCAGGTGCATCAGGATATTCTCCGGAGTGGTGCCGAACAGCCCCGCGATCTGCTTCTGGGTAGCCCACAGGGTCTCCCCTTCCAGCCGCACTTCAACTGAATGCCCTTCATCCTCGAAAATGACAATTTCACTCATACAGCCTCCTTGCCGTAGCACCCATCAAGCCCGTTTTCTCTTTGCATATTACCAATCAATTCGCCAAAGGTTCCGGACACGCGCCACTCACAGCGTGGTCACCCACTCCCCGATGACTCGCAGCTCGGTGGCAGCATCCTCGGTCAGCTCGATGTCCTGGTAGCCGAAAAGACGGCTCTCTGGCTTCAACACGATTCGGGTGTGATACCACTGGTCATCGGCACCCACCGCCTTCTCACTGCAGTAGCGCTTCACGGTGTAGCGTTCACCGGTGTCATCGTCCTGGATGTCCCGATGTGACACCAGCACGATCTTGCCGTCGCGCGTGCCACCGGGGTTGGCGCGAAACACGCACCAGGAGCCATTGGGAATGCGCTTGTTCATGGATTCGCCCACCACCCGGGTCACGAAATAACCGGGTTGCGGTTTCAGCCAGTCCGGCCGCTGCATCCAGTCGCAGTCCTCCACAGACTGGGCCTCACTGAATTCGCCCGCAGCCACCGCCAGATCGAATACCGGCAGGGCATTGTCA
>SLMR01000299.1 GCA_007133445.1 Aquisalimonas sp.
GCCGGCCTCGCTGGCCGGCATCCAGCTCTACTTCCCGGACCCCTGGCCGAAGAAGCGCCACCACAAACGGCGTATCGTCCAGCCCGACTGGGCGGCGCTCGCCGCCAGCCGACTGCAGGCCGGCGGCTGGCTGCACCTGGCCACCGACTGGGATGACTACGCCGAACACATGCTGGCGGTCATGGAGGCCAGCCCGGACTTCGATAACGCCTACGGGCCCGGGCGCTGCGCCGATTCGCCCGGCGAACGGCCGCGCACCAAGTTCGAGGAGCGCGGCACGCGCAAGGGGCATGCCGTACACGATCTCGTCTACCGCCGTCGCCCTGGTCGCGACGGCGACTGACACGGTCACAAAGCAACAGGGGGGAGAGTGATCATGGAATACCGTCCGCTGGGCACCACCGGCACCGACGTCAGCACCATCTGCCTGGGCACCATGACCTGGGGCGAACAGAACACCGAAGCCGAGGCCCACGAGCAGCTCAGCTACGCCGTGGACCAGGGCGTCAACTTCATCGACACCGCCGAGATGTACCCGGTGCCGCCCAGGGCCGAGACCATGGGCCGCACGGAGGAGCACATCGGCACCTGGCTCAAGGGTCGCCAGGACCGGGAGCGCCTGATTCTTGCCAGCAAAATTGCCGGCCCCGGGCTGGATCACTGCCGTAACGGTGCCTCCCGCCACACCCCCGAGCAACTGCGGGAAGCGGTGGACGGCTCGCTGAAGCGGCTGCAGACGGACTACATCGACCTCTACCAGCTCCACTGGCCCGCCCGCAGCGCCAACTACTTCGGCAAACTCGGTTTCTCGCCCAAGAACCGGGACGACATCATGACGCCCCTGGAGGATACCCTGGAGGCCCTGGACAAGCTGGTGCGCGAAGGCAAGATCCGCTGGGTCGGGCTGTCCAACGAAACGCCATGGGGCGTGATGAAATTTCTGCAGCTCGCGGAGGCGCGCGGCTGGCCGCGCATGCAGACCGTCCAGAACCCCTACAGCCTGCTCAACCGCACCTACGAGGTGGGTCTGGCGGAGATCAGCCACCGCGAGCAGTGCGGGCTGCTGGCGTACTCGCCGCTCGGTTTCGGCATGCTCAGCGGCAAGTACCTCAATGACCAGTGGCCCGAGGGCGCGCGCCTGACCCTGTACGATCGCTTCCAGCGCTACCTCAACGACGCGGGCAAGGCCGCCACCGCGGAGTACGTCGCCCTCGCCCGCGAACACGGACTCGACCCGGCGCAGATGGCGCTGGCCTGGGTGAACAGCCGGCCGTTCCTCGCCAGCAACATCATCGGCGCCACCACCATGGAGCAGCTGCGCAGCAACATTGCCAGCATGGAGGTGACGCTGAGCGACGAGGTCCGCCAGGGGATCGAGGCCATCCACGCGCGCATGCCCAACCCCTGCCCTTAGGCGAGGGCTTGCCCCCAGCGGCCCCGGGTTCTATACATAGAGGAGCGTTCTCGGACGTGCAGGGCTTCGCCGCTTGCGTGCCGGCGGAGCCGCCCGACTGCCGGGCCCCGGCCCGGATCATCCGATTGCCTCTGTCAACCGGCAGGCAAGCCGCGCCGCGGGGGAGGAGCAGGCATGGGTATGCATTACCAACCCGTCATCGGTGACTGGTACGAAACCGCCTCTGGGGAAGCCTTCGAGGTGGTGGCCCTGGATGCAGACGAGGGCACCCTGGAAATCCAGTACTTCGACGGGGCCATCGAGGAACTGGAAATCGAGACCTGGCTGGAACTGGAGCTGGTGCCCATCGAGCCGCCGGAGGACTATTCCGGCTCCCTGGACATTTCCCGGGAGGATTACGGCATGGGCATTGATGACGGCGTCTCCATGCGCTTCAACGGCAACCCCCTGGACGGCTTCGACTTCGACCGCTGAGCACCATGGAGGCCAGCGTATCCAGCACACCCGACGGCTGGCCCCGTGATCTGGAGAGCGCCCGCGCCATGCAGCAGGCGCTCGCCCCCCGCGTACGACTGGAAGACGACACCGCCCGCGTCCGGACCATCGCCGGCGTGGACACCGGATTCGAGGACAGCGGCCGCACCGCGCGCGCCGGCATCGCCGTTTTCACCTGGCCGGGCCTGGCGCCGCTGGCCACTGTCATCGGCCGCGCCCCCGCAGTATTGCCGTACATCCCCGGCTATCTGTCGTTCCGGGAAATGCCCGCCATACTGGCGGCGGCCGAGCAGTTGCAGACACTGCCCGACCTGCTGCTCTGCGACGGTCAGGGGATTGCCCACCCGCGCCGCTTCGGCATTGCCGCGCACCTGGGGGTATGGCTGGACGTTGCCGCCATCGGCGTGGGCAAGAGCCGGCTCTGCGGCACACATGCGCCAGTGGGGCTGGCCAAAGGGGAAACGCAACCGCTGCATGACGGCGCCGACCGGATCGGCACGGTGGTGCGGACCCGCGCCGGCGTGAAACCGCTGTTCGTTTCGCCCGGTCACCGGGTCGACCACGCCGCTGCGGTCCGGTGGGTGCTGGCGTGCGCACCGAAATTCCGGCTCCCGGAGCCCGTCCGCGCCGCGGATCGCGCCGCGTCGGCCTAGACCGCCAGGAGCAGTGCCGCCAGAACGCCCACTGCCAGCACCAGGCCGCCCAGCAGTGTGAAACGCCTTGTGCGCGCATGGGCGGCATGGGCCTCGGCGGCGGCTTCCTCGGCCGCGGCCGCCGCTGCCTCACGCAGCATGGCTTCCGAGGCGCTCTCCACGGCCGCCTCCACGGCAGCTCCCGCAGCCTCGGCGGCACGATCCTGGACCCACTGCTCCAGAGCGTTCTTGAGCACGGGAATCCCGTGGTCCTTGAGCGAAGCAATCAACTGCTCGCGAAACGCCTGATTGTCCGCGAGCCCCTGAAGGCGCTGGGCAAGCAGGGCGTCCACCTGCTCCTCAAGCCCCTCGTTGCCACCACCGGTGGGCTCCTGTTGGGCAAGGGCCGTGGCAACCGCCTGCGCCGCGGCACTACGGGCTTCCTTGTGCAGTACGTCACGCAGCTGCGCGACGGCGTCGGCAGCCGCGTGCTGTGCCGCGCCGCGAGCCGCCTCGCTGGCTTCACGCACCGCGTCCTGGCGGGCGGCGGCGATTTCCTCGCGCAGACTCGCCAGGCTCTGTTCCAGCTCGCTGGGCGTCACCGCCGTGTCGCCATCGGCCTGGTCGCCCAGGGCCTCCCGCATGTCCGCGACCAGGCGATCGAGCTGTTGCTGCCACTGGATGCTGGCCTCGTCGACTTGCGTCTCTGCCGCATCCGTGGCCGCGCTTCGGGCCGCTTCCACAGCCCTCTCCTCGATCGCGGCAATGTCGATATCGGGCACACTCACCGGCGCCGCGGGTTGCGGCGCGAATTGCGCAGCAGACTCGGGCGTGGGCTCCGGTTCTGGCTCCGGTGGCGGTTCGGTGGAGCTCGCTGTTCCGGCCGTCGCGACCGGCTGCCAGGCCTCGACAGCCTGCAGCACCCGGTGCAACCCCTCCTCGCTGGTTGGCTTGGAGAGGAAGCCGCAGATGCCGAGCTCTTCCGCACGCGCACGATCGTTGTCACTGTCCTGGGAGGTGTACATGACCAGGGGCAGCGGCGGGCAGTCGGGCAGCTGCTGGATCGCCTGGGCGGCCTCGAAGCCGTCCATGTCCGGCATCATGTAGTCGAGAAAGACCACGTCAGGGACCGAATGACGGAGGTGATCCAGCGCCTCGCCGCCGGAGCTCGCAACGTCCACCTCCAGACCACGGCGTGTCAGCAATTTACTCAGTGCCACCCGCGCCAGGCGGGAATCGTCCACCACCAGCGCCCTGTTCAATGCCATTCCGGTTCTCCATGTAGTCGCACTCGCGGGCCAGGGTACTCCAGGCCCGCGCTGCGGGTGCAACTATGGCATGAGGCCGCGGGACCGTTTTGCGCGACGGATCACAGTGTCGCCGTCTGCACGCATCCGGTAACGTGGCGGCACAGTCCCTGTCGGCGGAGCGCTGCCCATGAACCTGGAAAAAGTGGTTTTCGGTTTCTTCATTCTGCTCGCCCTGACGCTCAACTTCGGGTTCTTCCTCGGTGAGTTCGACAACCCCGACCACCACAACGTCTACGAGCTGGTGGCAGCCATTGTCGTCAGCCTGATCGCCACGGTACTGAAGTTCGGCGAACGCACCCAGATCGGGGCCGTACTGCTCGCAGCGAGCCTGGTGGCGGACCTGCAGCTCATCGCCGCCGCCCTGGTGTGGGGTATCGCGGTGTACGTGGCCGA
>SLMR01000251.1 GCA_007133445.1 Aquisalimonas sp.
AGGAACTGGCGGCCGAGAAGATGCCCAACGTGGAAATCGTCGGCACGCAACTGCATCCCATCGGTCAGGTGCGGGATTTCTCGCCCTACGTCTCGCGGATCCAGCGCTCTGGCGCGGACTCCGTGGTAACCGGCAACTGGGGTAACGACCTGGCTCTGCTGGTACGCGAAGCCGCCGACGCGGGCCTGGACGCCAATTTCTACACGTACTACGGCGGTGGGCTGGGCGTGCCCTCCGGCGTGGGCAGTGATGGTGTGGATCGGGTTGCCCAGATTACCGAGTGGCACGCTAACGTGAACGTGGACGAGGGGCTGGACGACTACATGGACTGGGTGGATGCCTTCAAGGAGCGCCATTCCGATATTGATTGGTACTTCCATCGCGTCTACAACCTGATGTACATGCTCAAGGCTGCCATCGAGGAAGCCGGCACCACGGACGCCGAGCCGGTTGCGCGGGCGCTGGAGGGGATGGAGTTTGAATCCCCCACCGGCACGGTGGTGATGCGGGCCGATGATCATCAACTCCTGCAGCCCATGTATATCTCCATCATGGATGACGACGTGGAATACGATGTGGAGAACACCGGGATCGGCTTCCGCACCCTGGAGCGGATCTCCCGCGACGACGCCACGTCATCGACCTCCTGCGAGATGAGCCGGCCGTAACGGGCCATCGCTCGCTAATCGAACCCGAGGTTCAACTTCCCGTGCCGGCGGCGCCGTCGCCGGCACGGGCCCATCCCGTGTCCGTCGGTGGGGTCCATGCTCGAGACAATCACGTTTTCCCTTCTCAACGGGCTGCTCTACGGCATGTTGCTGTTCATGCTCGCCAGCGGTCTGACGCTCATCTTCGGCATGATGGGCGTGCTCAACTTTGCCCACGCCAGCTTCTACATGCTGGGTGCCTACTTCGCCTACACCATGGGGCTCTACACGGGTTTCTGGGTCGCGCTGTTCCTGGCGCCGGTGATTGTCGGGCTGATCGGTGCCGCGGTGGAGCGGTTCGGCCTGCGCCAGGTGCACCAGTACGGCCATGTACCCGAGCTGCTGTTCACGTTCGGTCTGGCCTACGTGATCGAGGAGCTGGTACGGCTGTTCTGGGGTAACGTGCCCATGAACTATCGGGTGCCCCCGGAGCTGGACTTTCCGCTGTTCTCGCTGTTCGGGACGAACTACCCGGCATTCCGCGTGTTCATCCTGGTTGTCGCCATTGCCATGTTCATCGGCCTGTACCTGTTGCTGAAAAAGACACGTGCCGGTCTGATCATCCAGGCGTCCCTGTCCCGGCCCGATATGGTGTCGGCGCTGGGCCACAATGTGCCGCAGGTGTTCATGTGGGTGTTCGCCTTCGGCACCGGCCTGGCGGCGCTTGGCGGCGTGGTGGGGGGGATTCAGCTCGTCACCGAGCCAGGCATGGCCTTCATGATGGGGCCGATCGTGTTCGTGGTGGTGGTCGTGGGTGGGCTTGGCTCCATCCAGGGCGCGCTGATCGCTTCGCTCCTCATCGGCATCCTGCAGACCTTCGCCCTCTCCGTGGACTGGTCCCTGGCGAACGTGGGCATCCTGTTCGGCTACGCTGTGCCGCCGGAGAGCATCTTCGCCACCATCTGGTACATGGACTCCACGCGCATCGCACCCATCCTGCCTTACATCCTGCTGGTGCTGATGTTGATCTTCCGCCCGCGCGGCCTGATGGGGAAACGTGAATCATGAGTGCAACACAGTCGCAAGCCGTCGGCGGTGCCGCGCGACCCTGGGGCGGAGTCTGGCTGCGGCGAGCCTGGCCCTGGCTGCTGGCCGCCGTGGTCGCCCTGGTGCTGCCGCACATCTTCTCGTCCAATCATGCGATCACGATGATGTCGCACATGGGTGTGATGATCATCTTCGCCCTGTCCTACAACATGCTGCTCGGCAATACGGGGCTGTTGTCCTTCGGGCACGCGGTGTATTTCGGGCTGGGTGGCTACCTGGCCATGCACATGCTCCGCTTCATCGAGGCGACCGGGTTCGGCATGCCCCTGGAGCTCGTTCCGCTTGTCGGGGCGGCCGGGGGGCTGTTTTTCGGGGTGCTGTTTGGCTCCGTGTCCACCCGCCGTGCTGGCGTGGTGTTCGCCATGATTTCTCTGGGCATTGGCGAGATGGTCACCGCCAGCTCACTCATGTTTACCGGATTCTTCGGCGGGGAAGCGGGCCTGTTCGGTGACCGTGAGGCCGCCACGTCCCTGTTCGGCTTGGACTACGGACCGAACGTGGCCGTGTATTACCTGGTGATGGCCTGGGCGCTGATCGCAGCGGTGCTGATGTTCCTGCTGCGGCAGACGCCGCTTGGCTGGATGGCCAACGCCGTGCGGGACAACCCCGAGCGGGCCCAGTTCGTGGGCTATAATCCCGTGGTCGTGCGCTTCTTCCAGTTCGCGCTGGCGGCCACCTTTGCGGGGCTGGCCGGCGGGCTGTTCATCATCATCGACGAGATCATCACCGACGAGACCGTGGGCATGATCCAGTCCGGGATCGTGCTCCTCAGCGCCTATGTCGGCGGCATCGGGCTGTTCGTCGGTCCGGTCATCGGTGCGATTCTGGTGGTCTTCCTTGAGAGTGAGCTGTCCTCGGTGACTGACGCGTGGCTGTTGTACTTCGGGCTGCTGTTTGTCGCCGTGGTCATGTTTGCACCCCAGGGGCTGGCAGGCCTCGGTTTTCAGTGGTTCGCCGCCTGGCGTAGCGGGGACTGGGGCGGGTCGGTCCTGGCCCGTGGTTACGCGGCCGCCACCCTACTGATCGCGCTGTTCGGCCTGGTGGCGATCATCGAGATGGCCTACCACGTTCTGCGCCACTGGAATCCCCAGGAGCCGATGACCCTTTTCTTCATCACCTTCAACGCCACCGGTGTGGTTCCCTGGGTCTTGGCACTGGGAGGCATGGCCGCGGCCATCGCGGCATTCGTCCTTCACGCCCGGCCCAAGCTGCAACAGGCCGCGGTAGCGAAAAGGGAGCAGGCATGAGCAACCACGCAGCATTGTCCCTTGAGGGGGTCAGCAAGAGTTTCGGTCGCGCCGAGATTATCCGCCGAGTGGACCTGTCTGTTCCTGCCAACGAGCGTCACGTGATTATTGGGCCAAACGGCGCCGGCAAGTCGACGCTGTTCAATCTCATCAGCGGCCGCCTGGAGCCCACCTCCGGGTCCATTAAGCTGTTCGGGCGTGCCATTGAGGGGTTGCCGCCCCACCGTGTCAATCGCATGGGGCTGAGCCGCAGCTTCCAGGTCACCAATCTGTTCCAGAACATGACGGTGATGCAGAACCTGCGGTGTGCGCTCTTGTGGTCGAAGGGGCACAAGTATGCGTTCTGGAAACTGGTCAACTCTCAGCGCGAGGTGACCGCGCGGGCCGAGGAACTGATGGAGCGGTTGCGTCTCACGCCCAAGCGGGACGTGCCGGCATCGCTGCTGACCTACGCCGAGCAGCGCGCGCTGGAGATCGGGGCGACCATCGCCTCGGGCGCGCAGGTGTTGCTGCTGGACGAGCCCACCGCCGGCATGAGCCGCACGGAGGCCGACGACATGGTGGACCTCATCCGCGAGATCACCACCGACTGCACCCTGGTGCTGGTGGAGCACGATCTGGGTGTGGTGTTCAATCTCGCCGACCGGATTTCCGTGCTGGTCTACGGGGAAATCATTGCCTGCGATACGCCCGAGGCGGTGCGTGCCAACACAGCGGTGCAGGAAGCCTACCTCGGCAAGGAGGTGCACTGATGCTCGCGACCAAGGATCTTCACGCCTACTACGGCAAGTCCCACGTGCTCCGTGGCGTGGACATGGAGGTCCGCCCCGGGGAGATCGTCAGCCTGGTCGGACGCAACGGTGTCGGGCGATCCACGCTGTGCAAGTCGATCATGGGCCTCGTGCCTCCGGTGGGTGACATCCACTTCGAGGGCCGCCGCATCAGCGGTTATTCTGCCCACCGGATCTGCCATCTGGGTATCGGCTATGTGCCTGAGGACCGGGCGATTTTTCCCGGCCTGACGGTGTCGGAGAACCTGGAGCTGGGCGTTAAGCGACGGCGCGGCAGCAGCAAGGGTCGCTGGGGCTACGATGAGGTCTTCCGGCGCTTCCCCCGGCTGCAGGAACGCCGCGACACGCCGGGAGAGGCGCTGTCGGGCGGTGAGCAGCAGATGCTCACCATGGCGCGAACGCTAATGGGCAACCCCAGGGCCATCATGGTGGATGAGCCGACCGAAGGC
>SLMR01000015.1 GCA_007133445.1 Aquisalimonas sp.
ATTCCCGGGGGCCGTCGAGGGTAAACGTCTCGGTCGTCATAGCTGTCGTCCTTCGTTGCGCCAGCGGCGTTCGCGGTTGCGCATATACTGGGGGTCAAGCTCCCACATCACATAATCCATGACCCGGTTCGTCACAGCATAGTCGCTCCAGAAGTAGTTGGGAACCAGCATGTCCCGGGCGAACTGGGCGATGGGGGCGGCTGCACGTTCGGCTTCGCTGTCGATTCCGCGTTGCGCGGAACGGGACAGGCTCTGGACCAGGTTCACGCCCTGGGCGCCAAGCGGGCCGAACTGGGGCTCGAAACCGCGGGCCGCCTGCACCACAAGGTCGCCGGCGGGCGTCAGCAAGCCGCTTCGTGTGGCCGTCCGCATCCAGAGTTCGGGGCTGTCCCACTCGAACATGGGCTCGCCGGCCGTGTGGGCGTAGAGCTGCGTCGCCATAGCCCCGGCCATCATCATGCCGGCAGAGAAACCCACAAAGCCCGTCTTGCCCATCTGCGCTTCAAACATCACCGCGTTGCGGAAAAACGCGATGGGCCAGGACCAGAACTGCGTGGCCGTCGCCACAGCTTCGCCGGATAGCGTGCCGGCACGTTGCCCGGCCGTCAGCACCACACGGTCGAAGTCGCCGGGGTGGATCACGGCGCTGTCCGCCTCCCGGTGCAGGAACGACATGGCCAGCTCACGGGTCGAGCCCCGCATGCCGCGGAAGTCGATAGCGCCCATTTCGTTCGTCACGGCCTCGCGGCGAAACTGATTCCACGTACCCTCAGTGAAGCCCGAGTTGGCGAGCAGCTTCTGGTACCTTGGATGTAGGTCGCGCCAGCCGTTTTGCAGATTCTTGGCGAGGTTCCGGCTGACTGTCAGGCCGAACGCAGAGCGCAGGGCCTGCTCCGCAACGATGGAGCCGCTGAGCCGCTGCGTCGCCGTAGACGCCTTCGTGCTCATCATGCGCAGGTTCTCGCCTTGCGCAAACGGCGTGGAGAACCGCCCAGCCGCAGTCGCGTGGAACGCATTGGTCCACAGGCCCAGCTCCGTCGCGTACTCCCGGGCAGCCCGGCTCCCCATGATCTGCGTGAGGCTGCGGATATTCCGTGCGGTCCCGACACCGAAGCCCGGGCCGTGGAAGCGCGAGCGGAACATGCTGATGAGCGAGTCCTGCGTGGCCGCAAGCAGGCCGACTTTCCCGAGGAACTGTGTCGCCATCCAGTTCCGGCCAGCACTGGCCCAGTTGGCAAGCGTCTGCGAATCCGGCGTTGCCAGGTCGCCCGTCTGTGCGTCCAGTATCTGCTGCGCGTACCGGGCCTGGCGCTCCGACTGCCCTGCGGCCCTCTCGGTACTTCTGTCGCCTGTACGTTGCGCCTCGGCCCGCATCGTCCGGGCGTCCCGAGCCGCCTGCTCCACGAGCTGATTACCGGTATGGTTCGGACTCGGCCCCATTTCCTCGACCAGCACCGTGCGCTTGGCGAGCATCATGGTGTTGTGCATGAGCTGGTGGGCGTAGCCGTCCTCACCAAAGCGCATGAAATACTCGAACTCGGCGTCCGGCTCACGGAAGGTCAACTCCCGCTGCATGGAGATCACGGCACCCTGGGGGTCCGTCTGGTCGCGGTGCAGCAGATGATCCAGCACGCGGTGGGCCGTGGCGTCCGGGTCCGGGTGCTCATCCGGGTCGAGGTTGCGCCGCAGGAAGTCTGCCCACTCATCCTGCCGGCTCTGGATCTTGGACACCGAGTGCGAGCGGATTGAGTAGTTGTCGATCTGCCCGACATAGACCCCGGCCTTACGGATGCGGTCCAGCAACGGGTTTACTTCCTCACGATACTTCCGGGCGAGGTTCTTGGCCGTCGCATTGCCGGTGTCCACGCCCAACAGCTCCCGGTGAAACGTCTGCGCGAACGGCTTGTCCCCGCCGAACACGTTGAACAGGTTGTCCCACAGCTCATGTAGAGCGCCGATCTTCTCTCGCTGCAATGCGATGGTCCGGGCGTGGACGCTTGCACCTTCACGCTGGCGGACCATGCTGTCGGCTTCCAGCCAGTTCCGCACGGCCGTACCGCGCTCCTGCGCCGGCAGGTTGCCGAAACGCTCCGCAAGCTCCTGCGTTTTCAGATCCCGGGCCTGCTTGGAGACGTGCGCCACGTAAATATCCCGCCGGGCATCGCGCATCAAGAACTGGAGCTTTTGCAGCGCCTGGTCGTTGGGCATCTGATCCCGGTCGATGTAGCGCTTGAGGCTGTTGGCGATCTGCTGGCGCATATCCTCGTCCAGCTCTCGGGCGTTGAGGATCTGATCGACCGCGTTCTCGATACAGCGCTTGACCGCACTACTCATAGCCCGCACTCCCCAAGCGAACGCTCAACGGAGCGAATCAACGCCCGCGGAGAATCTGTCTCGACGCCAACCGACCGTGCCCAGGCTTCAATCTCATTCAACCGTGCATCTTCTAGATTCAAAGCGGCTTGCCCCTCCCCGGGTTGACGCTGCTGCAAAGGTGGCCGCACGAACGCGCTCTCAAGCTGCGCCTGATCGATGGCGGCCATCAAGTCTTCCATCGGCACCTTATCATCCACGCGCCCAAGCTGGTTACCGAGGTCGTCCAGCTCCTGCGCAAGCTGGCTGCGCTGAGCATTCAGCTCGGCCAACTCATCCACAAGGCGTTTCGGCTTGCGTCCGCGGCGGGAAGCTAGATCAGCGTCCAGATCCGCGATGCGCTGGTTGAGGCCGTCGTACTCCTGCCGGAGCCGGTTGATGCGCTGAGTCTGTAGGCCCTCGGCGCCGCGCTCCAGGAACTCCCGGTGGGCAAGGCGCTCGCTGGCTGTGCGCTGAAACCCGGGCTTGCGCAGAGCGGATGCCAGTTCCGCGAACTCAGGCCGCGTCTCGAACTCCGCGGCTTCCGTGCGGATACGCTCACCCTCGCGGGCGGCCCGAACCATTTCCGCCGGACGCTGGAAGCCGGGTACGGCTTCCGCTTCCTGCACGTCACGAACTTGGCGAAGCAGGCCACGTTGCCCCAGACGTTGTGTTTGCTCAGGGACGGCGCGACCTTCGAGCGCAGACACCATGTCCTCTAAATCCGTGAACCGCTGCTCCGCGCTCGTGGGCGTGCGTCGCACGGTGAATTCCGCCTGCTGACGAGCAAGGCGACGCAAAGCGGGGGCGTCGGGGTCTACGCCGCGGGTCCGGGCGTACTCAAGCGCCCGCTGGCTCCCGGCAGCGAAGTCGGAGAACCACCGGCGAGGGCCGCCCTCATACCCCGCGAAGATCTCGTTGACGCGGGCCACGGGCACCAGAGAGTCGATCTCCAACTGCGCGAACGGAGGCGGGGCGATGTCGCCTTCGGCGTCTATGGTGCGAGCGAGATTGTGGGCGTCTACAGGCGAGTCGATGGCGCTGGCCACCTCTGTCGCCGTGCGACTGCTGGACAGGCCACGCAAGGCATACCCGGGGGCACTCAGGATGGGAGCAGCAGCAACAGAGCCAAGGGCAGTGGCCGCCAGCATATCGCCCCGCAGTTCGCCGTAGGTCTGTGACTGCACCGCGGCTTCTACCGGTGTTGCGGCTGCACCTACTTTCGCGCCGCCTACGGAGGACTGTCCGAGAAACTGACGGAACGAGGCCGCACCGGCCGCCCGGGCGAAGCTGGTCCCGCCAACGGGCAGTGTGGCCGCGGACACAGGATCGAGCATGTAGGGGGGCATCATGCCTAGAAATTCAGCAATGGGGCGCGACTCATAATTCTGGAGGTACTGCTCGTGGTCGTGCTCGGCCATCAGGCGCTGCGTACGCTGCTTCGTCGTGCCGGGCTCCCAGGTCAGGTCGCGGGCTCCGACCATTTCCTTGAAGTCGTCCGCGCTCATCTGCTCGGTGGGATCAAAAATGGACCCCCACCGAGCCTTCACATCTTCCCAGGCAAAGCCCCAACTGCGGCCGGCGGCGCCAAATGCGCTAGAGGGGTACTGACTCTGCCCGGGGTACTCCCCGCGCGCAAACCCCTGCCCGAACCGGGTACGCTCGCGACCCCACTCGTTGGCACGATCCTCGCTCATTACCCACCCATCCCCAGAGGTAAAAACTGATCGCGCTCTTGGCGGCGGCGCTCCCGTTCTTCCAGGCGCCCTCGAATCCGCTCGCGATGCTCCTCCACGCGGCCAATGAACTTCTGCGCCTCCATCGGCAGCTCATCGAACCAGGCGTCCCCAAACTCACGCTGCAACTCATGGACAACCTCCGGGCCCTCCCAGTACGCCGCCAGCGCCGCCTGCTCGTCGCCGCGAAACTCCTGCTGGTACTGGCTCATCAACTGTGCCGCGGCGTAAGGGGCTTGCCCGGACGACATAATGGTCGCTTCGGGCTGGTGCTGCGGGGCAACACCCGTCAAATCACGCCAAGCCCCGCTTACAGCGTCCCAGTCCACTTCGTTCTCAGCGTTCGGGCGAAGCATGACCTCATGGATGCGAGCCCCGCCGTGCTCAACCGGCGTTTGCTTGGCGCCGTAGTACAGCGCCTCCATCAGATCGTCCTCAACACCGAAATGCCGGGCCGGACGCTGGAGCCGGTCAATTTGCAGGAAGTCGGTCACCGAGGTCACCGCCCGGTTGATAGCATCTTCTGCCGCCCCGAACCACCCGCGGGCATCCGGGTCCGGCCGTTCGACTTGCTCGCGCTCCAGCACGTCGGGCACGTTGATGCGTACGGGATCACCGGTCTCCGGGTCGTTGATGAGCCGGTTCTGGCTTGTGTGGAAAAAGCCAATGCTGCCGTCTTCCATCGGATGCGGAGTGATCCACCGCAGATCCTCGTCCGGCGCGTTGGGCATCCCAAGGCGTGCGGGATGGTTCAGATAGCCGTTGATCTCGTCCTTGATCGTATCCACGCCGTACTCAGCCACCATCATCGACGGCAGGCGCTGACCATTGGCGAACTGCACCGTGTCGGTCAGAGGCGCCAAGATCTTTTCGACGCGACGCAGGGCCTCCCTACGATCTCCCGTGCGGTCAGCCTCCGCGAACATAATATTCTCCATCGCCCCCCGGATGCGGGAGCGGAGCTGCGGGCGGCCCATCGAGAGCGCGTCCATCGCCCGCACAATGGCGTCGTTACGGTCCAGGTCTTCCTCGTGGATATTGACCCGGTTGCGCACGGAGCTGCGATCCACAGCGCGGCCCTCGCGGGAGAGCGCCAGCATGTCTGTCACATCGTCCACTTCGCCAAACTGCGTGAGCATGGCCGCGGTGAACATATCCCCGCTCTCATCGCCCAACCGCAGGGCAGCGGCGGTGGCTTCCAACGGTTGCCCGGCGTACACGCCCATGTAGGTGGTCAAGATGTTGTCCGCAGCATCCATCCGGTCGTTGTTCAGTGCGTCCTGAAACCGCGAGGCGGCATCGTTCGCCTCCGCCTGCGAGAACAGCCCCATACCGACCGGGGCGTCCATTTCCGTAATGTGCTCGGCTCGGGCTCGCCGGCCTTCCAGCTCGGCGCGGAACTCACCGATTTCCTGGGCCGGATTGTCGCTCGCCGCGATGCGGTCAGCCCAGCGCTCAAACCCCACGTCGCCGGCGACACCCAGCCAGTCCCCGCGGTCCACCGCCTCGTTGATCTCCTGCACGCGAGAGTCGATCACGTCGTCCATGAGCGTGAGCGCCGACGCCGGCAGGTCTTCCCACTGCGTCAGGATGTTCCGCTTTAACGCACCAAGCTCCGTGATTGGCGTTTCCTCGACGTACGGCTTGACCTCCTGAGTGAGCGCAATGGCGTTCAGCCGCGTCCGGGCCTGTTCCTGCTGGTTCGGGTTGCCGTGCTCGAACACAAACTCCACAGAAGGCATCAGCTCGTCGATAGAGACTTCCTGCCCACGCTGCGTGGCGTTGAGGCCACGGCTCAACCGGCCCAGCTCCCGGGACACGTCCGTATTGGCTGATTCTTCCAGCCCGCCAAGCTGCTGCTGTAGCTCATTGGCGAGCGCCCGGGCCCGGTCATTATCCTCGAACCACTTACCGCGGCGCAGGGACTCCACAACCGCCCGGGCACCGCCAATATCCTGGTTACGCAGCGACTCGCGGAATGTACCCCGCACATACTCGCCGGTCATGCGCACACGGTTCCGCCCGCGGAGCTGAGCCGCTTCCTGGGCTCCGAGAATCCCGCTCTCGACGGCTTCGTCCAGATCCCGCTCTATATCAGCAAGGAACCCCCAGTATTCCTCCTCGTCGGGCTCGTTCAGCAGCGTGTTCGCCATGTCAGCCTGGCGTTCCTCAATAATCCGCACATAGTCCGACTTCTGCGCCGCTCGCTCCCGAGCGTGCTGGTTGTCCATCAGCTTCTGGAAGTTCTCGTTGCCGAAGGCGTCCAGATAACGCCCTACGTCGTCGGCCAGCACCGGATCTTGCTCGCGGATCGTCTCGCGTTGCGTGTCCCGGTACTCCTGCCACGCATTCTGGAACCCTTCGGGGTCATTCCAGTGGTTACGCCGCAGCTCAGCCGCCGTGCGCTGCGTATCGAGTTTCAACTGTTCGTTGTAGATGTCCTGCGCCCGCTGCTCGAACGCCTGCTGGTAGCGCCGAGCCAGATTCTCATCCGGTTGAGCAATACCCTCCGTCCCCAGCTCCTCCTGAGCCATGGCGGCGCGGTCCTGCTGCGTTTCCATCGCCTCCTGCTCGCCGCGCTCCCACAGCCGCTCCTGCCAGCGGCCAAGAGACTGCTGGATACGATCAAACGTCAGCGCCTCCGGCTCGGTCGTCGGCGCCTGAAAAGACGTGGCCTGGGCTTGCTGGGGCTGCTCGTCAAACTGCGGAATGCGAACCATCAGTTTTGCGCCTGCTGTTGCTCAAACAAGTCCATACCTTGCTGTCCGGCACCAATGGCGTCACCAAACAGATTCAGCCGCGCTTGCCGGCGGGTCTGGCGTGCCTGCTGTCGGAGCCCCCGCACCTGTTGCTGCTCGCGGAACTCGCTCGCCTGGCGCTGCGTCAGGGTCTGCATATCGGCACGATCTTGCGCTTCTCGGGCACGAAGCTGCGAGCGCACGCGCAGCAAGCGGGCCGTACGGCCTCCGGCCACGTTCGCGGCGCCCATAGCCGCCCGCTGGCTCCCCATCGCCTGAGCAAGCCGCTCGGAGCGGTCACGCGCATCCTGGCGGGCCCAGCGGTCAAGCTGCATGCGCTCCATCGACCCTTCGATACGAGCCTGCCCGATCGCTTGCCCTGTCCGCGCCCCGGCGGTGCGCATCTGTTCCCGCTGCCTCAGCAGATTGACGCCCTGCTGGGCGGCGAATAGCATCCACTGAGCACTCACGCGCTGACCTCCCGCGTCACGGACAGAATCTTCGCTCGATACACGGCAGCAGCCTCAATCCTAACTTCATCCCGTTCCGACCAGCCTAGCATCCGGCGCTCGAATGTCCCGTTCTGCTCAGGGATCTCCTGACCTAGTTGCGTTCCGACGCTGCCGAACAGCGGCTCGCCGTCCACAAACAGCTGGTACGTCCCGCGAACAGACAAAAGCGCCCGGATAATGCGATGTTTCCGGTTCAGCGTCCCACCCCGGCCATCGTCGATCACCACCGGCAGCAGGTCCAGCCGGGAGCCGAACGGGAACCCCACAAATACAGTCTCAATGCTCTCGCCACTGAAATCTGACAGGTCGATTTCCGCGTCACTGTTCACGTCGAAAAATCCCAGGAAGCCACGGTTCTCGGAGACAACGACCACAGTACTATCCGCGAAAATGGCATCCAACCCCAGCGTCTCGGCGTAGGCGTACTGCTGCTGGAAGTCCATCACGAAATACTCAGAATCATCTTCCTCCAGACGAAGCAGTCGAAACTCCGTCGTATCCCCGTCCTGCGTTGTTACTAGCACAAAAACCTGATCCGCGCTCGAAGTCAGCGCAACCGGCGTTACGGTATCCGGCACGGTCAGGCGGCTCCAGGCCGCTACGTTCTCCCGCTCCTGAAGCGCACATGCGCGCAACTGGTTCTCGTCGTCCAGCACGAATACACGCGGTACGCGATCAGCCCGAGTGGCCGGGCGAAACGCCATGTCCTTGATTCGATCCCGCAGCAAGTGGGGGGCGAGAATCGACAGGTCTTGCTCGACAAACCCCTGCACATTGTCATCGAACTGAATCCGCAGTAGCTGCGTGCGACCTCGATTAAAGAAACCGATTGCAGCTTCCGCAGTAAACGGCCGAACGGGCGCACCGCCCACCGTGGATACCCGGCGGAACGAGAACCGCGTCGGCGTCAACGGCGTGTCTGGCGGCGAAGAGATAGCATACTCCCCGCGGGTGCCACCCAAGTAGATCGTGTCATTCGTCTGCACCCACACGAAGCCGTCCGCATCGACCGTCAGCAGGTCATACTCGATGGGTGAGTCGTCGTAAACGGAGCCCGCCACAATCACGAATGGGTTTTGCGCCTTCGAGGCCCACCACGTCGTCGGGCGGGATTCCGTGGCGAACAGATGCAAGCGCCCCTTGTGGAACGTCACGAGCCGCGGGTTTTCCCCACCAAAAGGCTCGTCCACGTCGATAGTAATCCGCTCTCCGGCGACCGTTAAACCGTTATAAGATTCCACCGTCTGCAAGGACGTATTATTGGTAACGTTATCAACTGTAAACGACTCCCCATTAAAGAAAAAAGTATCCCCTATCGACAACTGCTCGTCAAATAATGTATCTTCTCCATCCCATTGCGTCGTTCTATTTGCTACTGAGACAGTACCCAACAATTCCTGCTCCCACTGTACCGGTTCAATGTCCACGTCCCCTGCACCGAGGTCAAAAAACACGCGATGCACAGGAAACAACTGACTTGAAACGAACATCGACGGGCCAATAGAAGCAAAATCCACCAACTGAGACAGCGGACGTTCTGGCGTCAACACTTCGTCCGCTATTTTTACGGTGTAGTAGTCGGTGCTGTATCGTATGGAAACAAAAAACTCATCGCTGTCATTAACTTGAAACGCAAGAATCCGCAGCCAAGTCTCGTTGCCCTCCGAGTTTTCGTACAAGTACAAAACGATAACGTAATCTTGCCCCGCGAAGCTAAAGTTTGCTGTCATACTGCCTATAACAGGCAGCGTTTCCAATGCAATAATAGACTGAGGCTCTGTAGGCCACAAAGAAGGCACGGAATGCTTAGCAAGCTGCCACCCGGGCCGCCGCTGGATGGCGCCTGTCAGATCAGGAAACCAGTTCTCCACAAACCGATTCGCAGCACGATAGAAGTCAACGTCGAAGCGATCATACAGCGCCTCGTCAACTTCCCCGCGGGTAAACCCGGTTGTGTGCTGAAATACCGTCATGCCTGCGTCAACGGGTTGTGGCTACGGCGCGTGTACACGCGCATGAGGTTGAATACGTAAGGCGGCGTCTGCTGCGAGTCAATCGCCCGGGCGCGGGGCCGCGCACGCTGCGCCTCCCCGTAGAACAACTCAGCCCGCTGGGTGTTGTCCGTCAGTGGCATAGAGAACGCCGCAGCAAGCTCGTGAACCATCAACTGCCGGAAGTGAGACGGCCAGGCTGAAGCCCCCACATCAGCAACGTACACGAGCTGCGCCTTGCTGTCATTCGTGTACAGATGGCGGCCGGCAAGCTGGAAATAGTCGTAGCTCCGCAGGCCCAGCACGCGCACGTAGTCAGTCGGTAACTGGTAGGCATGCCGGTAGCCAGTGAACTTTTTGTCGAAGTCTTCCAGCGCCAGCTTCGGCAGGGTGGCCTCCCGCAGGGCGAAATACCAAGGGTGATCGGACAGCAGCTCGCGCCGCTTGTTATCGAAAATAGTCGCCGCGGCCAAAGACTGCGCTGTGCGGTCGGAAAGAGAGGAGACTGGGGGTACGCCCAGCCGGATCAGCGCCTCGTTCACTACGTCGAGGTCACTTGCCATAGGACGTACCCCCTGTCAGTTACGCCGGAGCGTCGTACAGCGCCGCAACGGTGACGGCGCCTTCCGTGATGTCCGACACAGTGTAGTGCATCGCACCATCTACGTCGTAGATCACGTCGCCTTCGTGAAGGCTCAGCAGGTCAACTCCGTCGTCGAAGAAGTTGGCCGCCGTCACATCGTCCGACTCCGAGTTGGTATAGAAGAACAGGCGATGAGCCCCTTCTCCGGCCCCGGAGTAGGTCATCAGCGCCATTTCATTGACATTAAACGCCATGACTCATCACCTCCTTACTGGTCTTCGAGCACGACGACGCCCGGCTCATCAATGATGACCGCGCCCATGCTCATGTAGCTGTTCACCAGCCAGGAGACCTTCTCCGCGATGTAGTTGACCTCAGTCACCACGTCCCGGTTGATCCCATGGCCGGCGGCCTGGTTGTGATAGAAGAACCCACGCACGCCATCCGGCAGGCCGGTGTGCATGATCCAGCGGAAACCCATCCACATCGCCGGCTCCCGAGCGTTCATCAAGAGCTGGGTGGTGGTGAAGTCCGTGCTGGTCGCCTCGGTGAGCTGCAGCAGTTCCGCATGCGTCTGCGGGCTGACCACAGCGTACCGATTCTGGTCCATCGGCACGTCGCCCTCGTTGAGCGCCCGGGACAGACTGGAGATAGTCTCCAGCGTCAGCGTGGCGTCAATGCCCGCGTCGCCAGCGTCACGCCGCTGTGCCGCGGGGGCCGCATTCAGCGCTTCGATGATGATCTCATCGGTCTGCCGGCCGAGGGCCCAGCCCGACGCCCGGCTGTACTCCGACACCGCCGACCAGTTGAACTTCGCCTGGTCCAGCTCGTCGATGTACTCCGGTGCGTAGAAGTCCTCCATGTCCGCAAACACCCGCTGGTGTTCCAGTTCCATCGGGACAACGTCCGCGTGACGCGCCTTCTTGGTGGCCTTACCTTTGCCAAGGATGGGGAAGTACACACGTTCCGCGCCAATCTGGGTGCGCGTGCGTACCGTATTGCGAAGCAGAGTCCCTTCGCGCTGGTAGACCTGCTTCACATCCGCTTCGTACTGCTCGATAAACGAGACAGGAACCGTAGATGCCATTGTCGTTACTCCATTGTCTGTTCAAGCTCAGGGTTTCACTCAGCCTGCCCAGGTTATCCGACAAAAGCGCGGGCCTGTTTCAGCGCTGCTTGTTTCAGGCTGGGGCCGCTACACGGTTATCCCGTCCTCGATGCAACTGTAGTGCGTCCATGCACAAACAGTCAAGTCAGTCTAGTCGTACGCCTCGCGGAACTTCTTGTTGACGTACTCCATAAAGTCCGGCTCGCGGTTGATATACCGCTGGTCGTTCATCAAATCCTGCAGTTCCTGCTTGCCCGGCCTCCCCTCGGGGCCGCCCTGCTGCTGGTTCGCCTGCATGCCGGTCTGCATCATCTGATACAGCGCCGCGATGCCGTTGTGCGTCTTCGCCATTTCGTTGACGGCCTGCTCCGGCAGGTTGCGGCTCGCCCAGGACTTGACCTCCGTGAGCCGCTGCTGGAACTCGTGGCTGTCAGCGGACTTCATGTTCCAGGCCGAGGCCAGCCGCTGCTTCTCGACTTCCGTGCGGGCTTCCTGGAGCTCGGGAACCACGTTCTCGTAGAAGAAGTTGACCAGCTTCTGCGCTTGGTCGTTCGTCAGGCCCATGTCCTTGAACGCGGCTTCGTCGTCTTCTGAGAGTCCGTCCATGCCTTCGGGCAGCTCGACTTCGTACGCCTCCGGGGGCTCGTTCTTGTCGTTGAGCTTCTTTTCGAGCTCCTGATACGACTTCGCCAGATCCTCCGGTGACTTGAACTTCTCCGGCAGCCACTCCGGGCGCTCCGGCTCCTGATTGTTGGGATCGTTCTCGGTGTCAGCGGTGCCAGCGGTATCCCGCACATGCTCCGCGCCTTCCGGCCCGGCATCCCGCGGCCCTTGGTCGTTCGTGCGAACACTACCCTCGGGCTCACCGCCAGTGCCTTCCGGCTCCGGCGCCTCAACGCCGCTCAACAGGTTTTCCTGCTCGCCGCTCATGTCTTCCGCTGCGTCACTCATGGATGCCTCCCATCTTCAGTAAGTCCAATGCCAGCTTGCGGTAGCCTTCCAAGTATGCAACTTCCTCCGCGGAGCGCCCGGGCGTGAAGCTCGGCCGGCGCCCCACTTTGACCAGCTCGTCTTTCAGCGGCGTCTGCTGCTTGTCCGCGAACGCCCTCCGCGCTGCGGCTTCAAGGGCCTTACGCTCCTCGGCGTCTCTTTGCTTTTGCGCTTGAGCCGCTTCCGGGTCGGGTTTTGCCGCCTCAAGGTTGTTCCACCCCATCACTGCCTCCGTTGCTGTTGCTGCGCCGGGGGCGGTTCCTCCGGCTCAACGGCGCCTTCCGCCTGCGCCTCCGCGGCCTGCTGCATGACCTGCTGGATCTCCTGCTCATTACGCAGGATCTCCGCGGGGATGCCCTTGACCTCGGCCACCCGGCGCAGTGCCTTGTGTACGTCGATAATCAGCCCGGCCTGGCTGTCCACCTGACCGAACTCCGTTGCAATCTGCGTGTACTCAAGGATGTTGCGCTCCTCCTCGGCCCACTGCGCTTGTGCGAGCTGGCTGACGAACTCCACCTGCAATGTCTCGCCATCAAGCTCCAGGTCGGACGGCAGCATGTCCATCTGCCCCATCCAGTAGAACACGGCCTTGAGCATCGGCAGCAGAAGCTCATGCTGCATCCGGGCCACGGTAGAGCCCAGCTCCTGAGCAATGATGTTCGTCCGCTCCGCAACCTCCGTGGCACTCCGCGGCGTGCGATCCAGCGAGCCAAACTGATCGGCCATGAACACCGTTCGGATGGAGTTTTTCAGCTCCTCCATCTGGAACATCGCCACGTCGAAGTTCCCCGTCTCAGGGAAGGCCGCGATGCTCGGGTTCTGCCGGTCGTTGCTGTCCACCGGCACGAAACTCCCCGGCTCGAACGTAAGCGTGTACGGGTTCAGCACGCCATCATCGACAACCGTGTACACCCCGGCCACAGCCTTGGCTGCGTTCTTGAGCGACAGTTCCTTGATCTTGTTCAGTGCCCGTACGTCGGCCAGCGCCCGCAGACCCGGCCCCCGGCCATACGGTGTGCCAGGAATCTTTGTCCAGCGCGTCGCAAGCAGGTAAGGGTGGGCCTGCACCTCGGAGACAATCCGCCCGACCTGCGAGTCGTCCAGAAACACGACATATTCCCACTGCCCGTCCGCGTCCTTGAAGTTGGCCTCGTAGAGCAAGTGCGTGCGCTTGTCCGGGTCGCCGGTCTGGTGCTGCACCCAGTGCTCCGGCAGCTTGCCGGGGTACGCCCGCTGCAGGTCGCGCAGGGACCACTTGCCCTTACGGGCCACACCGATCAGCTCACCGGCGTTGTCCTCCTGCACGGCGATCTCGGCTAGGGGGACGCACTTGAACCGTAGCTTCCCGGCGTCAAGGTCCGGGCGCATGCACAGGGCGCCGTTGCCGCCGACCACGCGGTCCAGCAGCATCGGCTGGAGTTCCTGGTAGAAGTTGCTGCGGGAGAGCAGCGAGAACATGCGCTTCTCGGCATCCTGCAGGAGCGGGCGGATCTGCTCCCGCATGCGCGGGTCGCTGATGTTGCTCCCCGGCGCCAGCCGAAACCACTTCTGCCAGGGCGGCGTCAGGCGCGACAGGATCAGGTTTGTCAGCCGCTCGGCCGCGTCGATGGCCGTCGAGTCGAACACCTCATCGCCCACTTCCTGCGGGCTGCGCTGCTCCTTGCGGAAAAATACCGCCCGCTCCGGGGCAATGTACTCATACGCGGTGTCCCACAGCGCCTCGTATATCTGGCGCTCGCTGAACATCTGCGTGACACGTTTCTTGAGCGGGTCGTCAGCCATCAGCCCAGGGTATCCCGACCGCGCTGGGCCCCGCCCAGCATCCCGAACAGCGACCGCTGCGGCCGCAGGGCGCTACGCAGCATGGACTCCCGCCGGCGTCGCTGCTGACGGCGTTCCTGCTGTTGCTCCTGCTCCATTTGCTCCTGCTGCGCTTGCAATTCGCGACGGGCTTTGCGATCGGCACGGCGCTGCGCTTTCTCGCCCGTCACCTCCTCCACCTCGGAAAGACCGCCCGTGGCGACCGCCCGCGTTGCTCGCTCCCACCCACTTAGTACGTTACCCATCACTCTTCTCCCACAACGCCACCAGTAACTGCTCTGGTGTATGGATCAACGGCTCATCCATACCCAATACACTACGCACAAGCGTAACGCAAGAATAAGGCTCTGGCAGCATGGATGTTTTCGCGGTATCGGTGGGTACAGTGCATGTTACCTGCCACCGCGGCTTCATACGGGCAATAAACCGCTGCTCGTCGCCCCCCGGCACAGGCATAACAGCGAAGCGGGCGGCCGGATCGAACCACCAAGCCTGGCCCCGGCGCTCGAACACGAGGGACACATGCCAGAGGCTTACCGCGTCGGGCGCCGGCGTCCACAGGACTGTGACAACCACAGAACTCCCCGGCGCAAGGTCCGCGCTAAAAAACCGCGGGATAACCGCCAGGCGCGATTCAGGCCACTGCCACCGCGACCACCGGGTCACGCACACCACAAACGCCTGAAAGAGGGCATAGGCCGCCCGCATGAGTGCCCTAGCCATAGACTTTCCATCCCATACCGACCTTCACCGGTTTGCGCATGTTGCCCTGGCCGCCCCACTTACGCGGGGACTTGCCCTTCATGGCCGGGCCCTCGTACGTGCCCAGCAGGTACTGCTCGGCGTCGGCGGGGTGGCTGGCCGCGTTTTTCTCCGGTGTCTCGTCCAGCTCACCTGTGGCGGTGCGCTTGCGCCGGTAGCGGTACATGCCCAGCTTGCCCTTAACCAGCATCTCACACGACGGGTCGTAGATGATCCCGGGTTTACCGTCCACCATCCGGTCGATGCACCGCTGCACCGAGCCGATGCGCGTCTCCAAGTCCTGCGGCCCCGGGCGGACCTTGAACCCGGCGGCCTTGAGCACCTGGAAGCACGTCTTCTCGTCCGTCTGGCTGCGCTGCTGCCCCGCGGGGTCAGCCCATATCTCGTAGCCCCGGCAGTCCGGCCACCGGCGCTTGAGAAACCGCAGCAGGGCGTCCGCGAAGCGCTCCATGCCGGAGTCCTCGGCCACCAGCTCGCCCAACATCGTCCACTGCCCGTGCGCGTTCTGCTGCGCCACCACAGCCGCCGGTGTCAGCCCGAAATCCAGCCCAATCGACAGCGGCTGGTTGGGGTTGGCCTTCAGCGTCTCACCGGCGACATGCACGTCCGAGCGGAAGCCCTTGTACACCGGCTGGCCGTCCACGATGTAGCCGTACTCACCGTGGATATGCACGTTGATCCATTCCTGTGATTTGTCCGCGTTATTCAGCAGCATCATCTCGTAGTAGTTCTCGGGTAGATTTTCCTTGTTCTCGGCGTACTCGC
>SLMR01000314.1 GCA_007133445.1 Aquisalimonas sp.
ACTTCTTCAAACAGGCGCTCGGCCATGTCTGCCTTGGTCAATGCCATGCGATCACCCCCTTAGCTCGGCGTCAAGTTCACGGTGCAGCGCATCGATGACGCCGGACATCACCTCGTCAACATCGCTGTCCGTAAGAGTGCGCGAGAAATCCTGCAAAATCAAGCCTATACCAACGCTTTTTGCGCCGTCGGCAACACCCTTGCCCTGGTAGACGTCAAAAAGTATCACGCTCTGCAACAGTTCACCGGCGGCGCGGCGCACGCACGCTTCCAGGGCGGCCGCGGAGACGGTGTTGGCCACGACCACGGCGAGGTCGCGCCGGATCGACGGGAACCGTGAGAGCGGCGTGAACGCCGGCAGGCGCGCTTGCTGCGCGGCCCCCAGGGCGATCTCGAACACGTACGCGGGTTCCTCCAGGTCCATTCGCCGCAGGACGTCCGGATGCAGCGCACCGATCCAGCCCACGGACTCGCCGGCAAGCTCGATACGGGCACTCTGCCCGGGATGCAACGCAGGATGCTGTGCCGCCACGAATGCAAAGGCGTCGGGATGCCCCGTCAGCGCCAGCACCGCTTCCAGATCGCCCTTGAGGTCGAAGAAATCCGCCGGGCGCGCGGTTTCACCCCACTGCTCGGGCTGGACCGCCCCCATCACCAGGCCGCCGAGCATGGGCGCCTGCTCCAGCGCATCCAGCGTGCCGCGGAACCGCAACCCCGTCTCGAACAGGCGCAGGCGCTGGTGCTGGCGATGGCGATTGTGCACCGCCGCCCGGACCAGCCCGGGCCACAGGGAGGTGCGCATCACCGCCAGTTCCGCGGAGATGGGATTGGCCAGCGGCACCGGTTCATGCTCGGGGTCCAGCAACTGCTGCAGCCCCGGCTCGACGAAACTGTAGGTCACGGTTTCCTGAAAGCCACGATCCACCAGGGCACTGCGCAGCCGTGACAGGGCAAGCCGCCCCTCCGGCTGCGGCTGGATGTGTGCCGGCGTGGCCGGACGCGTCTCGGGGATGCGGTCGTAGCCGTGGACACGGGCCAGCTCCTCGATCAGATCCGCCTCGATACTGATGTCGAACCGGTACGCCGGCACGGTCACCTGCCAGCCCCGCTCGTCGTCGGTCACGTCCATACCGAGCCGACCGAGAATGCTGCTCACCTGCGCCGCGGGGATGTCCACACCCAGAAGATCGCGCACGCGCCCGGCCCGCAGCCCGACCTGGCGCGCCGCGGGAACGTGCTCAGCGGCCTCTTCCACGACCACCGGCCCGGGCCGACCACCGGCGATGGCCATGAGCAGTTCGGTGGCGCGCTCCACGGCGCGCACCTGACCGGCGGGATCGACGCCACGCTCGAACCGGTGAGAGGAATCGGTATGCAGCCCGTAGCGGCGCGCCCGCCCCGCCATCGCCTCCGGCGCGAAGAACGCGCTCTCGAACAGGATGTCGCTGGTGACACCGGTCACCGACGAGTCCGCCCCGCCCATGACGCCGGCGATGGCAAGGGGGGCCTCATGGTCGGCAATCACCAGGGTGCCCGCCTGCAGTTCCACGTTGTCGTCGCCCAGCAGGGTGAGCCGCTCGCCGGCCCGGGCCCGGCGCACGACAATCCCGCCCCGGATGGTGGCCAGGTCGAAGGCATGCATGGGCTGCCCGAGCTCCAGCATCACGTAGTTGGTCACGTCCACCACCGGACCAAGGCTGCGCACACCGGAGCGACGCAGCCGCTCCTGCATCCACACCGGCGTCGGCGCGGCCACGTCGACGCCGCGGACGACGCGCCCGGCATAGCGCGGGCAGGCTGCCGGATCATGCAGTTCGATGGTGATGTGGTCGTCGGTGACGGCGGGGACGGGCTCCACGGCCCGGGCACGGATGTCCACGCCGGTCAGCGCCGCGACGTCGCGGGCAACACCGATCATCCCCAGACAGTCGCCCCGGTTGGGGGTCAGGTCCACCTCGATGACCTGGTCATCCAGTTGCAGCCAGTCACGAATGTCCTGCCCCACCGGAGCATCCGCCGGCAGCTCCATGAGGCCGCCGGCATCCTCGCTCAGTCCCAGTTCCCGGGCGGAACAGAGCATGCCGAACGATTCCTGGCCGCGCAGCCGGGCACGCTTGATCTGCATGCCGCCGGGCAATTCGCCACCCACCCGGGCCAGGGGGGCGCGCAGGCCGACGCGGGCATTGGGCGCGCCGCAGACGATCTGCAGCGGCTCGCCCGAGCCGTCGTCGACACGGCACAGGGAGAGCTTGTCGGCATCGGGGTGCGGCGCGCAGTCAATGATTTCGGCGATCACCACATTTCTGAATGCGGGTGCGGCCGGCTCGACGCCGTCCACTTCCAGCCCCGCCATGGTCAGCCGGTGGGCCAGGGCGTCGGTCTCCAGCCCCGAAGGCACCCATTCCGCCAACCACTGTTCACTGATCTTCATGCGGACTCCTCGGATGAATCCCTAGCGGAACTGGCGCAGGAAGCGCAGATCGTTCTCGAAGAACAGGCGCAGGTCGTTGACGCCATAGCGCAACATGGCAAGGCGCTCCACGCCCATGCCGAAGGCCCAGCCGGTGTAGCGCTCGGGGTCGATACCGCAGTACTCGAAAACCTTCGGATGCACCATTCCCGAACCCAGCACCTCGAGCCAGCCACTGCCGCCACACACCCGGCAGCCGTCGCCACCGCAGTGCACGCACTGAACGTCCACCTCTGCGGAGGGCTCGGTGAAGGGGAAATAGGAGGGTCGGAACCGCACCTCGAGGCGCTGCTCGAAGAACGCCTCCAGGAAATCGTGCAGCGCGCCCTTGAGATCGGCGAAGGTGATGCCTTCGTCCACCAGCAGCCCTTCCACCTGGTGGAACATGGGCGAATGGGTGAGATCGGAGTCGCAGCGGTAGACGCGGCCCGGCGCGATGATGCGCACCGGCGCCCCCTCATTCTCCATCACCCGGATCTGCACCGGCGAGGTGTGCGTGCGCAGCAGCCGCGTGGCATCGAAGTAGAAGGTGTCGTGCATGGCCCGTGCCGGGTGATGCGCCGGGATGTTGAGGGCCTCGAAGTTGTGGTAGTCATCCTCGATTTCCGGCCCTTCCGCCACCCGGAACCCCATGCTGGCGAACAGCGCCTCGATCCGGTCCAGGGTGCGGGTCACGGGATGCAGGCCGCCGGTGTCACGACCGCGCCCTGGGAGCGTCACGTCCACGGCATCGCGCTGGAGCTGCTCCTCCAGGCCGGCGCTGTCCAGCTCTTCGCGGCGCGCGTCCAGCCGCGCCTGTACCTCGTCCTTGGCCGCATTGATCGCCTGCCCGGCCGCCGGGCGCTCTTCGGCGGGCAGCTTACCGAGCTGCTTGAGCTGCGCGGTCAGTTCGCCCTTCTTGCCCAGGTAGGCCACCCGGACCGCATCCAGGTCGCGGGCGTTGCCGGCCTGCTGAATGGCTGCCAGGGCGTCCTGAACCAGCCTGTCGAGTTCCTCGGATCGTTGCGTGCTCATGCCCTTCCGCCATGCCGGCAGCGACCCGGGCACCCCCGGGCCACGACACCATCACAAAAAAAGGGAAAGGTCTGGCCTTTCCCTTCGTTCCGCGACCGCCCGCGCCGGGCAAGCGGTCGGTGACAGGCCAGATTCAGCCGTTCAGCGATGCCTTCGCACGCTCGGCAACGGCAGCAAAACCCGCCTTGTCGAACACGGCCATGTCAGCCAGGACCTTACGGTCCAGCTCGATGTTGCTCTTCTTCAGGCCGTTGATCAGCCGACTGTAGGACAGCCCGTTGTTGCGGGCCGCGGCGTTGATGCGCGTCACCCACAGGGCGCGGAACTGGCGCTTGCGCTGCCGGCGGTCCCGGTACGCGTACTGCCCGGCCTTGTAGACGGCCTGGTTGGCGATACGCCAGCTGCGGCTGCGGGCGCCGTAGTACCCCTTGGCCCGGGCCAGCACCTTGTTGTGCCGTGCGCGGCCGGTGACACCCCGTTTGACTCGTGCCATGTCTCGAACTCCCAGATGTGATGCTTCAGCTGTACGGCAGCAGGCGCCGGACGCTGTCGTGATCCCGCTTGTGGACCAGCGTAAAGCCACGCAGGTTGCGCTTCCGCTTCTGCGCCTTCTTGGTCAGGATGTGATTGGCAAACGCCTTCTTGCGCTTGAACCGACCCGACCCCGTTCTCGCAAAGCGCTTCGCGGCGCCGCGATTCGTCTTGATCTTGGGCATTGCCAGTCTCCAGTCA
>SLMR01000389.1 GCA_007133445.1 Aquisalimonas sp.
GAGACCGCACCCTGGACCACCAGCGCCGCACTGCTCCTCTACACCCGCGCCGGGCTGGAAAACGACACCGCCGCCGAGCTGACCGATCGTGCCGCCGCGGCTGGAATCTACGGGTACTGCCGCACGCATCGCGATGGCGGGCTCGTGGAATTCCACAGCCATGACGGCTCCCCCGTCACACCCCTGCTTCGCTCGCTGCCGTTCACGGAGCTGGTATTTGTGCGCCAGTGGGTCGCCGGCCATGGCTGGCTCCCCCCGCTACCCGAGCACGAGCGCCTGACACCACTGCTTAAGAGCCTGCCTTCCGGTGAATCCTACGCCGACGTGCGGCTGGAGTACCCGGACACCAACGACGGCAAGGGCCTCTCCCGTTTCTGCAAAGGGTTCGGCCGGGCCGTGGAACAGGCGCTGCGGCAACGCGGCGCCCTGGACGAGCACGCCGGGCAGCGCCTGCATCTGCTGTTCACGGATTCGGCCACGGTCTTTCCCGGTATCGCACCGGTCGAGAACAGCTCGCCCTGGCCACTGGGCATTCCCCGCCTGCGCATGCCCGGCGACGCACCCAGCCGATCGACCCTGAAACTGGAAGAGGCCCTGCTGACACTGCTGCACCCGGCGGAGCGCGAGACGCTGCTGCGCCCCGGCAGCACGGCCGTGGACCTGGGCGCCGCGCCCGGTGGGTGGACGTGGCAGCTGGTACGCCGGGGATTGCACGTCACCGCCGTGGACAATGGCCCCATGGACACCGCACTACTCGACTCCGGGCTGGTGGATCACCGACGCGAGGACGGCTTTCGCTACCGCCCGCGGCGCCCGGTGGACTGGCTGGTGTGCGACATGGTCGAGCGCCCGGCACGCATACTGCCGCTGATGACCAGCTGGCTCACTGAGGGTACCTGCCGACAGGCGGTGTTCAACCTCAAACTGCCCATGAAACAGCGCCACGCCACGGTGCGCGACGGCCTGGAGCAGCTTCGCAGTGCACTCCAGAGCAGCGGCCGCGCCATGGACGTGCGCTGCAAGCAGCTGTATCACGACCGCGAGGAAGTCACCGTGTGCGTCACCCCCTCCACCTGATCCCCGGCCAGGTCGCTGAGCTCCAGCAGCGGTTCCAGCGTGACGCTGAAACCCACCGCGACGGCCACCCCCTCCTGGCGCAGTACACCGCAGCCGCCCACGTCCTGCCAATCGCCCTGCCCCATGACGTCAAGACGGAAGTCACGCCCGGGCAGCGCGCCGGACCGCGCCGGGATCAAGCGGTAAGTGGCCCTGGGAACGGCCGCACGCATTGCGCTTTGCACGAGGGAGGCCAGTGCTGTTGCTTCCGTCTCGCCCAGCAACCAGACATCCAGCTCGTGCGCCACCAGCGCGGTTGCATCGGTGCGACGGCTGCCACACACGAGCCCCGCGCAATGAATCACCGCACGGTCCACGCCGTCGGCAACAATATCGGGCAACTGGGTCAGCACCGTTTCGGTGGTGCCGTGCCGAGCGCGCCAGCCCTCCGGGCCGGGCACGAGTGGCGGCGTGCGCAGCGTTCGGCGCGCCCCATCGGCGGCAGGGACACGCAGCCGTTCGATCAGCTGCTGCATGGGATGGTCGCCCTGGGCGGGGTCGGTCAGGTCACGGCGCTCCATCAGCGCTCTGACCGGATCCGGTCGGGTACTGTCGTCGGTCATCATTGCCTCCTGATCAGATCATCCGCCACGGATGCACCATCAAAAACGCCCCCGATCTCGGATCCGGGGGCGTCATCGTGGCGGTAACCTGTCAGTTCGGCTCCATCAGCGCAACGGCGCCCTGCCCCCGGAACGGTCTTCGAGACCGGGGCAAGTAAATCGCCAGTAATAGCGCCAATGGAATTGACCGAGTACGTTTATCATGAAGAAGACGTTAGCACCGGTTGCGTCCAACCGGCAAGCAGACGCACGCGGGCGAGCCCGCCACTGCGCAGGAGCGACCGCCATGAAACGGTTCCATATCGCCCTCGCCGTCGATGATGTCCATGCGAGCATCCCCGAGTACACCCGGCGCCTGGGGGCAGAACCAGAGGTGCTCATCCCCGGAGAGTACGCCCTGTGGCGCACCAGCCAGGTGAACTTTTCCGTGCGCCGCGTGCCGGGCGCGACTGGCACCGTTCGCCATTTGGGGTGGGAAGACCCCTGTGCGCAGACGCTCTCGGTGGATCACGACGTCAACGGGCTGATCTGGGAGACGTTCTCCCGGGCCGACCAGCGACTGGAGATCGAGGCCATCTGGCCGCCGGAAGACAACGGCGACCCGGTGGATTAGCACCGCCCCGCCCGCGCTGGTACTGTAAAGTACCTCGACATGCAGAAAACCGATCAATCAATGTCTGAACATGCGCGGCCGCGGGCCATCCCCCGCATACTCCTCATAGAAGACGACGCCGACATCATCTACCTGATCCGCTTCATGCTGGAACGTCAGGGCTACACCGTCGATCCACGCACCGACGGCAGGGACGCGCTGGACGCCCTTCCGGGGTGCGTACCCGATCTGATCCTGTCCGACGTCATGCTGCCCTACATCGACGGTCTGGAACTGGTGCGCCGATTCCGGGAGCAGCCCGGGTGGGAGCATCTCCCTATGGTCATGCTG
Organism: Aquisalimonas sp.; assembly: GCA_007133445.1. The sequence goes on from SLMR01000389.1 coordinate 2,623, forward strand.
ACTGCCAGGGCGAACGAGACGGACATCGTGCGCGCGTTTGACGCCGGCGCAGACGACTACATCGTCAAACCGTTCCAGCCGGACGAACTGCTGGCGCGGGTCAAACGGTTCCTGCGACGAGCCCCGGCATGACCCGGAGCGGAGGTCACCCTGTGCGGCGGCTGTTCACCGCGCTGACAGGTCTGATGCTGGCCTGCTCAGTGAACGGCGTGGCGGCCACAGAACCACTGGAGGAGCTGGATACCGCACTCGAATCCACCCCGGGCGACGAGGAACTGCGCTTCGACCGCGCGCGGCAACGCGCCTGGGCTGGCGATTACGAAGGCGCACTCACGGACTACGAACACCTCCTCGCCGATGCCCCGGACAATCCGGACTACCTGCTCGGCGTGGGTCAGACGCTGCTCTGGTCGGGCGCGCCGGATGAGGCGCTGACGCCCCTCATCCGCGCCAGGGCGATCGCTCCCGATTACGAGGCCATCTGGCGCGCGGAGTTTCAGGCAAGGGCCGCGGCCAACGAGGCGGATGACGGGTTTCTGGATCAGGCGCGAGAGCGGTTTCCCGATGCGGCGTGGTTGCCCGCGCCACCACGCCGGAGCTGGGAGGTGGAAGGTTCCGTCCGCTATGACCACCTCACCCGCGGCGCGGATGACTGGCAGGAAATCCGCGGTGACTGGTTGTCGTACCGGCGTGGTGGCCTCACCTGGAGTGGCCATGCCCGACAGGCCTGGCGCTTCAACGACAGCGATCAGGAGCTGGGGCTGGCGTTAAGCCGGCCGCTCGGCTCGTCCTGGAGTGGACGCCTGGACGGAACCGTCAGCCCCGCCGACGGGTTCCTGCCGGACCGGAGCCTGGGGATCAGTGCCGGGCGGCCGCTGCCGTACGGTTTCGGCGTCGACGTCGGCCTGCGACGCAGTGTTTACCCTGATATTCACGTCGATTCCGGTCGCGTCACGGTAGAGCGTTATATGGGACGCTGGCGCACGGCCTACAGCGCTTTTCTGACGCGCCTGCAGGGCGGCAGCAACCAGATCGGCCATGCCGTCTCGTTGACCCGCTACTACCACCAGCGCAGTCATATGGGCATCACCATCAGCGCCGGCACCGAAGACGAGTATGAAGCCGCAACCGGTGCCATCGAACCATTCACCGTTCGGAGCGCGGTCATCAACGGACGGCACTGGTTCGCAGAGGATTGGGCGATCTCCTGGGAAGGGGGCTTTCACGAGATCAAGGACACTTACGAGCGCTGGGGCATACAACTTGGACTCCGTCATTCATTCTGACGCCGTGGTCCGTGCCGCCGTGCTGACCGGCCTGGTTCTGTTCTCCCTGACCCTCGCCATCATGGGTCAGGTCCTGCTGCTCGGTATCCGCTCCCGCGCCAGGGAAAGACGACAGGCCAGGTTCCAGGCCACATGGCGTCCGATCATGGCCGAGGCCACGCTGGGGCATCTACGACAGGACTTGCCGGACGTGCACTGGCAGGATCACCTGCGCTTCCTACTGCTCTGGAACCGGTTCCAGCAATCGGTCCGCGGCCCGGCCCGAACGGCGCTCAACCAGCTTCTCTACGCCACTGGCATGC
>SLMR01000176.1 GCA_007133445.1 Aquisalimonas sp.
CTTCTGCGCCAGGGCATTGGCCGGCGGATCTCCGGCACGCCCGCCCTGGTGATTGTCCTGACCGATGTGGATGCGCCCCCCCAGAAAGGTGCCGACAGTCAGCACCACGGCCGGGGCATGGAAGCGCAGGCCCATCTGCGTAACCACGCCGTGGACGCGATCGTCGTCGATGAGCACATCGTCCACGCCCTGCTGGAAGACGGTCAGGCCGGCCTGGTTCTCGACCAGTCCACGGATGGCCGCCTTGTAAAGGGTGCGATCGGCCTGGGCGCGGGTTGCCCTCACCGCCGGGCCCTTACGCGCGTTCAAGGTGCGGAACTGGATACCGCCCCGATCGGTGGCCCGGGCCATGGCACCACCCAGAGCATCGATCTCGCGCATGAGGTGGCCTTTGCCGATCCCGCCGATCGCGGGGTTGCAGCTCATCTGCCCGATGGTCTCGATGTTGTGGGTCAGCAGCAGGGTGCGCGCACCCGTGCGCGCGGCGGCCAGGGCTGCCTCCGTCCCGGCATGGCCGCCACCGACCACGATCACATCAAAGCGCTCCGGGTAATCCAAACCAGCATCCTCCAGGCCAGGGTGGCCGGAATCAATACGTTGCGGAACCGCACAGTCTAGCAGGCGCTCGCCACCGGAGTGAATGCGACGGCCACGCATTCGTCCCGGCGAGGGCGGTTCCACGTGGAACGACGGCGTGGGAGCCAGCCGTGCCTACTTGCCGATACAGAAGCTGGAGAAGATCTCCCCCAGCAGATCCTCGGTACTGACCGCCCCGGTGATTTCGCCCAGCGCATCCTGGGCACGGCGCAACTCTTCGGCCATGAGCTCGCCGGCACCATTGGCCAGCTGGACCGCCGCCGCGTCCAGGGCCTGATCACCCCGTGTCAGGGCATCCAGGTGGCGGCGGCGGGCGATGAAGGTGCCTTCCCCGGCCGTGTAGCCCATGCACTGCTTCAGGTGTTCCCGTAGCCCGTCCAGCCCCTCACCCCGTAGCGCGCTAAGCACCACTACTGGACGATCCGCGTCGCCACTGAACCCCGTTGCGGTGCCGGAAAGGTCCGCCTTGTTGCGCACCACCGTCACCGGCAGCTCCTGCGGCAGGCGCGCGAGGATGGCCTCGTCTTCAGTGTCGATGCCGGTGCGGTCGTCAACAACCAGCAGCACACGATCAGCGTGTTCGATGGCCGCCCATGCCCGGCGAATCCCCTCCTGCTCCACTTCCTCAGCCGTCTCGCGGAGGCCCGCCGTATCCACCACATGCAGCGGCATGCCGTCGATCTGGATCTGTTCCCGGAGAATGTCCCGGGTCGTACCGGCCACGGCCGTGACGATGGCCGTCGGCGCGTCGGCCAGGGCGTTCAGCAGGCTGGACTTACCGGCGTTGGGGCGGCCGGCGATAACCACCGTCATGCCATCGCGCAACACGCGCCCCTGGTCGGCGGCCGCCGTAACGGCGCGGAGGCGCCGACGGACGTCCTCCAGCCGGGCGGCGACGGCACCGTCACCAAGGAAATCGATCTCCTCGTCGGGAAAATCGATGGCGGCCTCCACGTAGACACGTAATTCCGTCAGGGCCTGGGTGAGCGCATGGACCTGGCGGGAAAAGGCCCCATGCAGCGAGGCCATGGCTGCGCGTGCCCCCGCGTCGGAGCCGGCGGCGATCAAATCGGCGATGGCCTCCGCCTGGGCGAGATCCATGCGGCCATTGAGAAAAGCGCGTTCGGAGAACTCGCCCGGCCGCGCGAGTCGAGCACCCAGTGCCGTCAGGCGCTGGAGCAGCCGGTCCATCACCACCGGACCACCATGGCCCTGGAACTCCACCACGTCCTCGCCGGTGAAAGACGCCGGCCCCGGAAACCAGAGCACCAAGCCTTCGTCGAGTACCTGACCGTCATGGTCGCGGAACCGGCGGAACGCCGCCTGCCGTGGCCCTGGGAGTTCGCCTGCCAGCGCGACTGCGAACTGGCCGGCGGCCGGCCCCGAAACGCGGACGATGCCGACACCCCCCTGCCCGGGGGGTGTGGCAACCGCGCAGATAGTCTCCGTCATGGCAGGGGCCGGCTACTCGCTGGTGCCGCTCTCGATGCGCCGGGTAATGAACCACTGCTGGGCGATGGACAAGGTGTTGTTCACCACCCAGTACAGGACCAGCCCCGCCGGGAAGAACATGAAGAAGATCGTGAACACGAACGGCAGCGACATCATGATGCGCTGCTGGATCGGATCCATGGGCGCCGGGTTCAGCTTCTGTTGCAGGAACATGCTCGCACCCATCAGCAGCGGCAGGATGAAGTACGGGTCCGGACTGGACAGATCCTGGATCCAGAGCATAAACGGTGCGTGCCGCAGCTCCACACTCTCCAGCAGCACCCAGTAGAGCGCGATGAACACGGGAATCTGTACAAGGATGGGCAGGCAGCCGCCCAGCGGATTGACCTTCTCCTCCTTGTACATCTTCATCATGGCCTGGTTCAGGGCCTGGCGGTCATCGCCGTAGCGCTCCTTCAGTTGCTGCATGCGCGGCTGCAGCTTGCGCATCCGGGCCATGGAGCGGTAGCTGGTGGCAGAGAGCTTGTAGAACGCCAGCTTTATCCCGAGCGTCAGAATGACAATGGCCCAACCCCAGTTGCCGACAATGCCGTGGATCCACGACAGAGCGATGAACAGCGGCTTGGAAATGATGTGGAACCAGCCGTAATCCACCGTGAGATCCAGACCTTCGGCCACCTCGACCAGGCGCGCCTGTTCCTTCGGCCCGACCCACAGCTGGTGCGTGAACGTCTCCGTACTCCCAGCGGCGATGGACTTGCGCGGCGACGACATGCCAAGGAGATACTGATTGTCGTCGAGGGCGCGGCTGTAATAGCGATGGGTTTCACCCCGGGGCGGAATGAAGGCACCAACGAAGTAATGCTGGATGATGGCGGCATAGCCATCGGTCAAATCACGGGAGAGGTCGCTGCTGCGCTTGTCGGAGAACGAAATCTTGTCGTAGCGCTGCTCTTCACCGTGGACTACGCCGCCGGTGTACGTGTAGATGAACCATGACGTACCGTCGTCGATGTCGCCGGAGCGGAGTTGCGCGTACTGAAAGGCATCCCAGGCGTTCTCGGAGGTGTTCTCCACCTCATGCTCCAGATCGATGACATAGCTGTCACGGCTGAAGATGTAGCGCTTGGTGACGCGGACGCCGTCGTCGCTTTCCCAGACCAGGGGCACCTCGATGGTGTCCTCGTCCTCACCCAGTTCCAGCTCCCTGGAATCGCCGTCAAAGCGGAACTCGCTGCGCGGCCCGGGTCCATCGCCCTCGCGGGGAACCAGGCCGGACTGGGCAATGAACAGATCCTCCAGCACATCACTCATGAGCCGGAGGGGTTCTTGGCCCTCCAGCGTCTTGTAGTGCTGCAACAGGTCAACCTGGCGAATATCGCCGCCGCGGGTGCTGATCTCCACATCCAGCCGGTCCGTGCGCACGCGGATGGTCTCGCCGCGTTCCATTCGATCGCCGGCAGCGGTGGCCGGTGCCGTCTCTTCACGCTGATCGTCAGGCTCCGCGGTTTCCTCGTCATCATCCGGGACGTCGGGCGCGGCCTCGGGCGCATCATCCGGAGCGTCGTCCGGGGCATCGGCCACGCGTTCCTCTTCTGCCGTCTCCTCGGTGGCGGGGCGGCCATGCTGGTCTTCCCAGGCCGTCCAGATGAACAGCAGGATAAGCCCCAGGGCGAAGAATTGAAGTAACCGTTGCGTTTCCATCGGGCGTTAGTCTTCCGGATGTGTGTCGGGAACCGGATCCACCCCACCGGGATGCCAGGGGTGGCATTTGAGCAACCGGCGGCCGCCGAGCCAGACCCCCTTGAGTACACCGTGCCGACTGACTGCCTCGATGGTGTACTGCGAGCACGAGGGGTAGAACCGGCAGCAATTGCCGAGAAACGGGCTGATCAGGAGCTGGTAGCCCCTCAGGATGCGGGTGACGATTGTTCGCATCGTTTAATCACTCGCTGCCAGAGGCGGTCGAGGGCGCCATGTAGCACAGCGCCGGGGCAATCGCGAGCGGCTGGCCGCGCCATCAGCACTATGTCCACGTTCGGAAGCTGCCACTGATGCCTGCGGAACGATTCCCGCGCCAACCGCTTGAGGCGGTTACGATCCACCGCTCTGGGGGAGAGGCGCCGGCCAATCGCCAGCCCGAGCCGTGGGCGACCGAC
>SLMR01000175.1 GCA_007133445.1 Aquisalimonas sp.
AAGAGGCCATACCGGAGCCCACGCGGGCCGCCCTCGCCGAACTGGGCCACGACGTCACCGTGGAAGAACCGGAGGTGGCGTTCGGGTTCGGTGGCGCGCAGATTATCCACCGCCTTACCGATGGTGGGTACGTGGCCGGCTCCGACCCGCGCAAGGACGGTCAGGCGGCAGGCTTCTGATGCCCCGCCCCCCGGCAGCGAGCGACAGGCTCACATGGTCGCTTCCGGCTCCAGCGGCTTGTGACGAAGCATCCGGTGCGCCCGCAGGAAGCCCCAGGCAGCGATCAGCACCACCGGAACACAGGCCGCCCAGGCGACAGCCTCGCTGGGGTGGAGCACGATCACCAGCCCGAGGGCAATCAGGACGCCACGCACCAGCCAGTCGTAGGCAGGGTTCTGGCTGAAGTTCCCCTGGAGCGCAAAGATCGCCGCCACGGTACCGCATAGCAGCAGGAAGAAGGCCGGCAGTTGCGCCACACCGGGCTCCACCACCAGGCCCGGACGCGTGTAAATGCCGGCCATCATGATCAGCAGCGGAATACACAGCCCCAGCGCCGCCATCATGGTCCGCACGAACGGGGCCTCGGCAATGCGCGATGTCACCGCGGCCACCACCGAGGTGGGCGGCGAAAGCTCACCGAACACCGCCACCAGGAAAGCGAAGAAGTGCGCCACCCACGGGTCCACGCCCACACGGACCATGAACGGCGTGATTACCACGGCGACGATGATGTACGTGGGCGCCACCGGCAGCCCCATGCCGACCAGGTAGCCGAAGGCGAACGCCACCAGCACCATCAGGCCGAGATACGCGCCGGCGAGCTCCATCAGCAGGATGCCGACCTTGGTGGGCACCCCGGTGATGGTGAACGTCGCGGTGAGAATGCCCAGGCTTGCCAGTAGCACCGTCAGCTCGGCGGTGTTGACCGCGAATGTCTCCATCATCCGGACGAAGGGCCTCCCCGCCTCCTTCAGGCGCTCCAGGCGCAACAACCCGGCCAGGTGATCCCGGGATTCCCAGGTCAGACGGGCAAAGTAGATGACACCGAGGGCAAGCAGCAGGCCCATGAACACCAGCTGTGCCGATGACATGGCGGCACGCCGCTCCACGCCCATGAGCCAGATCAGCGCGACCACCGCCAGGGCATACGCCGCCAGGTTCACGAAGTCCATGGCGGACAGCGGTTCCTTGCGCGGATTGACCGACCGCTCCATGTAGTGCCCGGCGAGCAGGTAGACCGCCAGGCTGACGCCGATGAAGTACAGGATCGCCGGGGCGAAGCCGCGTGCAACCACGTCGAAGTAGCTCACCTGCAGGTACTCGGCCATCAGGAATGCGGCGATCCCCATCAGCGGCGGCATGAGCTGCCCGCCAAGGGAGGAGGCGGTCTCGATGGCCGCGGCCTTGACCCGCGGGAACCCGGCCTTGATCAGCACGGGAATCGTCGCCGACCCGGTGGTCGCCGCGTTGGCCGCACCACTGCCTGACACTGCGGCAACGGAGAAGCTGCCGACAACCGCAGCCTGGGGCAGCATCCTCGGCGACCGCGCCGCCAGCCTGGAACTGCCCACGAGAATCGAATCGATGCAGCCGAACGCCCGCAGCACCGCGAGTACCAGCATGAACGAGCCGATCAGGGTCAGCCCCAGTTGTGACAACCGCTCGAAGACGCCGGTGGAGATTTCCAGACTGGAGGCGGTAACGATACGCTCCCAACTCATCCCCGGGTGGTTGAACATGCCCGGCACCACGTAGCCGTACGCCGTGTATAGGATCAGGGCGACGATCACCAGCGCCAGCGCCAGGTAACGGCGGCGCGTGTACTCCAGCACCAGCAGGGCAACCAGACCGCCCCAGAACTTGTCCTCGGTGTTCCAGAAGCCGACCCGGTAGATGCGGATGTTGTCGAACTCGGCCACGAAGTAGAACGAGGCGTACAGCAGCAGACCCGCATAAGCGATGCCCACCAGGGTGGCAAGCACTGGCCCGAGCGCGGGATAGAGATTGCCATTGCGCAGGTCGTTCAGATACGCCAGTGCTACCGCCACGGGCACCATGGTGACGGCAAGCAGGGTCGCGCCGCCGGCACCGGTCAGGTAGTAGGTGGTCAGGTAACCGAAGAAATAGAGCGAGAGCAGGTAGAACAGGAACTGGCCGACGACGCCGCACCAGTAGTCGGTACGCGAAGGAGGCACCCCGGCGCCCCCGGAGGAGGGCGCCGTCTGACGATTAGCAAGCATCAACAATCGGGACGTTTAGTAGACCCAGTCGTCCCACTCCTCGTCCCAGGCGTCATTCTCCTTGAGGAACCGGGCCAGTCCCGGATGGATCGGAACGCTGCCCCCCGAGGCCGCGATGCCGCGCCGCTGGATATCGACCATGTCATCGTCGATCTGCGCGAAGGACTCGTTGGCCTCCCGCAGTTCGCCGGATTTCTCCTGGATGATGGTGAGCATCTCGTAGAGGTCATCCTCCGGTACATCCGGGCCCAGATGGAAGCCGTAGAAGAAGGGCACCAGCAGCACCTCGTCCACATGGACATCGGCGTCGAAGTTGTCCGGGTCCACCGACACCACCTCCATGCCGGCCTCCTCGATCATTGCCCGTTCCTCGTCACTGGGATTGAGGATCGCCGAGTCCGAGGCGAGCATGGCCTCCGTAACCCACGGGGCGGGACTGGTCTCACTGCTGGTGTAGGCGATGAAGCCGTCGATGCGGCCCTCGTTCAGCGACGAGCCGGCAATATCGATGTCCACCTCCGTGTACTCGTGGCCCACGTCCGCGGCGGCCATGGCCCGCTCCAGCTGGGCACGGACGTCCCACGGCGCCGGGCCGGTGAACACCGAGGCGCCGGCCAGATCACGCCAGCCGTCGAACTCCGCCTGGTCCTCGGCGCGCACCGCCAGCCCGACTTCCATGGTGTAGGCCCAGAAGGACTGCACGGGCTCGCGCTCCATTTCGTCCCGGAACCCCTCGAAACGGCCACCGTCATCGGCAAGCTCCTGGAACGCCACGTCCGCCCCGTAGTAGCCGTCGAACTCGCCCAGGGCATAGCCACGGACAGTCGCCACGGCACCCGCCGTGGGCAATACGGTAATCGAGTAACCCTCCCACTCGCGGTTCAACACCGCCATCAGGTCCACCTTGACGGCGTGCCCCGCGGAGCCGGTGGACGAGGTTGCCCAGCGCAGCTCGGTGACATCCTGCGCGCCGACCGGACCAGCCAGGCCGGCGCCGAGCAGCGCAGCACCAAGCGGCCCTGCAAGGATCCTTACGCGTCCCATGGTCATGGCTCTCCTCCGTTATCATGTTTTTCAGTGATTTATCGTTTTGAGTCTGGTTGGCGGGCCAGGAAAGGTCAAGACACAACGGCTCGAGGCCTGGCGCGCAGGCCATCGCCACAAGCCGGGAAGGGACACCAGGAGGGAGATGGAGCGGGTGATGGGAATCGAACCCACATCATCAGCTTGGGAAGCTGAGGTTCTACCATTGAACTACACCCGCGTAATCCGCATGCAATTTAGCGGGCCGGGCCGGCCATTGGCAAGCCCGACAGGCCCCGGATGTTGTAGAATGCGGGCTCGCAAGGCCCGATCAATCAGCGGTTGGCGAGAGTCATGAACATTCAGCTCAACGGCGAACAGACGCAGCTTCCGGATGCCATCACGGTGGCCGAGATGATCGAGCGTCTGAATCTGGAGCCGCGGCGCATTGCCGTGGAGATCAACGAGGACGTGGTTCCGCGTAGCGAGTTCCCGCAGCGGCGCCTGCATCCGGACGACCGGGTGGAGGTCATTCACGCCATTGGTGGCGGCTGAAACAGGAATCCCATGAGCGACGAACCCCTTGTCATCGCCGGGCGCGACTATCAATCGCGCCTGCTGGTGGGTACCGGCAAGTACCGGGACATGCAGGAGACGGACGCGGCCATCAGCGCCAGCGGCGCCGAGATCGTCACCGTCGCCCTGCGCCGCTCGAACCTGGGCCAGGACCCGGACCAGCCGAATCTGCTGGACGTGATCCCGCCGGATCGCTACACCATCCTGCCCAACACCGCCGGCTGCTACACGGCCAGGGACGCGGTACGCACCTGCCGCCTGGCCCGGGAACTGCTTGATGGGCACACGCTGGTGAAGCTCGAGGTGCTGGGTGACAAGAAGACCCTGTACCCGGAGATGCGCGAAACCTTTACCGCCGCCGAGGAG
>SLMR01000212.1 GCA_007133445.1 Aquisalimonas sp.
GGCCACGTGGACCACGGCAAGACTTCGGTGCTGGATTTCATCCGCCGCGCCAAGGTGGCGGATTCGGAGGCCGGTGGCATTACCCAGCACATCGGTGCCTACCACGCCACCACCGAGCGCGGCACCGTGACGTTCCTGGATACCCCGGGTCACCAGGCGTTCACCGCCATGCGTGCGCGCGGCGCCCAGATCACTGACGTGGTGGTGCTGGTGGTAGCCGCCGACGACGGCGTGATGCCACAGACCGAGGAGGCCATCCAGCACGCCCGCGAGGCCGGCGTGCCCATCGTCGTGGCCGTGAACAAGATGGACAAGCCGGACGCCGATCCGGACCGGGTCAAGCAGGAGCTGACCCAGCACGAGGTAATCCCCGAGGACTGGGGCGGTGACACCCAGTTCGTGCACGTCTCCGCGAAGACGGGCGAGGGCCTGGAAGAGCTGCTCGAAGCCATCATCCTGCAGGCGGAACTGCTGGAACTGCAGGCCGTGGTGAACTGTGCCGCCACCGGCATCGTCGTCGAGTCGAGCCTGGACAAGGGCCGCGGCCCGGTGGCGACCGTGCTGGTGCAGAACGGCGAGCTGCGCAAGGGGGATGTGATTCTCTCCGGCGTGGAATTCGGCCGCGTGCGCGCCATGCTCGACGAGAACGGCCGTCAGGTGGAGAAGGCCGGGCCCTCGATTCCGGTGGTGGTGCTGGGCCTGTCCGGGCTGCCCAACTCCGGCGACGACGTCATGGTCCTGAAGGACGAGCGCAAGGCGCGGGAAGTGGCCGAGATGCGGAAGGAGCGCCAGCGCGAGAAGCGGCTGCAGCAGCAGAAGGCCGCGCGCATGGACGAGCTCTTCAGCCAGATGAAGTCCGACGAGGTCAACCAGGTCAACATTCTGCTCAAGGCGGACGTCCAGGGCAGCGCCGAGGCGCTCAGCCAGTCGCTGACCGACCTGTCCAACGACGAAGTCAAGGTGCACGTCATCCAGACCGGCGTGGGCGGCATCAACGAGTCCGACGTCAACCTGGCCATCGCCTCCAATGCCATTCTGATCGGTTTCAACGTGCGCGCGGATGCAGCGGCGCGCAAGCTGATCCGCGAGCACGAAGTGGATGTGCACTACTACAGTGTCATCTACGAGGCCATCGACGAGGTCAAGAAGGCCATCAGCGGGATGCTGGAGCCGGAGGTCAAGGAAGAGATCATCGGGCTTGCCACGGTTCAGGACGTGTTCAAGTCCTCCAAGCTGGGTGCCATCGCCGGCTGCCTGGTGGAAGAGGGCGTGGTCCGCCGCCGCAGCCCCATCCGCGTGCTGCGGGACAACGTGGTCATCTACGAGGGCCAGCTCGAGTCACTGCGTCGCTACAAGGACGATGTCAACGAAGTCCGCTCCGGTACCGAATGCGGGATCGGGGTGAAGAACTACAACGACGTCAAGGTCGGTGACCAGATCGAGTGCTTCGAACGCATCGAGGTGGCGCGCTCGTTGTAATGGCGGGCGCCCTCGCGGAGGATCCGGATGGCAAAGGAAACACCCCGCACCCGGCGCGTGGCCGAGCAGATCCAGCGCGAGCTGGCGGAGACCATTCGCGACGAGATCCGCGATCCGCGGGTGGGGTCGGTGACCGTCTCCGGCGTGCAGGTGGGGCGTGATCTGGCCCACGCCAAGGTGTACATGACCGTGCTTGGCGCCGACGCCGCCACCAGCCAGGAGGCAGCGGCGATCCTGAACAAGGCGTCCGGCTTTCTGCGCCGTGAGCTGGCCCGGCGCGTGCGACTGCGTACGGTGCCGGCCATGCAGTTCATCCACGACCCGTCCTTTGACCGCGGTGCGCATCTGTCCAACCTGATCGACCGTGCCGTGGACGAAGACGTCGAGCGCGGCAACAACGACTGAGCAAGGCGCATCCGTGGCAGCCAAGCGACACCGACGTAACGTCAACGGCATTCTGCTGCTGGACAAACCCGCCGGCGGCAGCTCCAACCGCGTGTTGCAGCGGGTCAAGTGGCTGTTCGCCGCCCGCAAGGCGGGCCACACGGGTAGCCTCGATCCACTGGCCACCGGACTGCTGCCTCTGTGCTTCGGTGAAGCGACGAAGGTCTCCGGGTTTCTCCTGGACGCCGACAAGCGCTACCGGGTGCAGTGCCGGCTGGGGGAGACGACCAACACCGGTGACGCCGAGGGCGAGGTTGTTGCGCAACGGCAGGTACCGCGACTGGATGCGGCGACCGTTGCCGGGGTGCTGACGCGTTTTCTCGGCGAGCAGGATCAGGTGCCGCCCATGTACTCGGCGGTCAAGCACCAGGGCGAGCGGCTCTACCGGATCGCACGCCGTGGAGAGGAAGTGGAGCGCAAGGCGCGGCGGGTGACCATCCACGCCCTGGACCTGGTCGATGTCGGCGAGAGCGAACTCACCCTGGACGTGCACTGCTCCAAGGGGACCTACGTGCGGACGCTTGTGGAGGACATCGGCGAGGCCCTCGGGTGCGGTGCCCACGTGACGGCGCTGCGTCGCACCGGCCTGGGGCCGTTCTCGAACAGACCCATGGTGACCATGGAACAGGTGGAAGCCGCCGCCGAGTCCGGGCACGCTGCGCTGGATGGCCTTTTGCTGCCGCCGGAGGAGGGGCTGGTGGACTGGCCGCAGGTCACGCTGGATGCCGACAGTGCCCATTTCCTGTGTCAAGGCCAGGCCGTGTTCGTGCCGCAGACGCCGGATGCGGAGTGGCTGCGCCTGTTCGGCCCGGACGGGTTTCTGGGCATGGGGGTGGTACTGGATGACGGGCGCGTCGCGCCACGCCGGCTCATGGCCGGCAACGGCTGAAAATTCCGGGAGTCAGACGAGCTTAGCAGACGAGTTTAGCTTGTCGCCCCGCAGGTGCGCCGCTACAATAGCGGCCCTTCAGGAAAGTGGACGGAATACCAGGAGTCATTTGATGTCGCTGACGGCAGAAAAGAAATCGGAGATCGTGAACGAGCACAAGCGCTCGGACGGGGATACCGGCTCCCCGGAAGTGCAGATCGCGCTGCTCACTCATCGCATCGCCCATCTCACCCAGCACTTCGCGGATCACAAGCAGGATCACCACTCCCGCCGGGGTCTGCTGAAGCTGGTGAACCAGCGTCGCAAGCTGCTCGACTATCTGAATCGTAAGGATCGCGAGCGCTATCAGGCGATCGTGGCCAAGCTCGGTCTGCGCAAGTAAGGCGCCGGCGCCATTTTCCCGCAGGCAGAGGATCAGTCGCTGTGGAATCAGTAAAGAAGTCTTTCCAGTACGGCGAACACACGGTCACCCTTGAAACCGGCGCCATTGCCCGGCAGGCCACCGGCGCTGTCCTGGTGAACATGGCCGACACCGTGGTCCTGGTGACCGTGGTCAGCAAGAACGAGCCTGGTGTGCAGCGGGATTTCCTGCCGCTGACCGTGAACTACCAGGAGCGCACCTACGCCGCCGGCAAGATCCCGGGCGGGTTCTTCAAGCGCGAGGGGCGCCCTTCCGAGAAGGAAACGCTGACCTGCCGCCTGATCGACCGCCCCATCCGTCCACTCTTTCCCGAAGGATTCCGCAACGAGGTACAGGTGATCGCCACCGTGATCTCCATGAACCCCGACGTGGATCCCGATATCCCGGCTCTGATCGGCACCTCTGCCGCTCTTGCCATCTCCGGCATTCCCTTTGATGGCCCCATCGGTGCCGCCCGCGTGGGCTACAAGAACGGCGAGTACCTGCTGAATCCGGGCTTTTCCAGCCTGGAGGAATCGGATCTGGACCTGGTGGTCGCCGGCACCCGGGACGCCGTGCTGATGGTGGAATCCGAGGCCAGCGAACTGCCCGAGCAGGTGATGCTCGACGCCGTCCTGTTCGGTCACGAGCAGATGCAGAAGGCCATCGACTGCATCAACGAGCTCGCCGCCGAGGCTGGCAAGCCGCGCTGGGACTGGCAGCCACCCGAGAAAGACGAAAGCCTGGGCGAGAAGGTCAAGGGGCAGTTCGAGGCACCGCTGCGCGAGGCCTACAGCATCGCCGAAAAGACCGCGCGAAATGAGCGGGTCAACGCCCTGCGTGACCAGGCCGTCGAGGCCTTCGCCAGCGAGGATTCCGAGACCGGGCCGAGCACCCAGGATGTCGTTTCGGCGTTCA
>SLMR01000078.1 GCA_007133445.1 Aquisalimonas sp.
GACAATGCCGGTCTGGGCCTTCTCGACGTCGTAATCGCACTTCTGCAGCAGTTTCTGAATGATGTTCTCCACATCCTCGCCAACATAGCCCGCCTCGGTGAGCGTGGTGGCATCGGCAATCGTAAAGGGCACATCCAGGAGCCGCGCCAGTGTCTCCGCGAGTAGCGTCTTGCCCGAGCCGGTGGGACCGATCAGCAGGATGTTGCTCTTGGTCAGCTCGACTTCGTCCTTCTTGCCCTGAACCGCTTCCAGCCGCTTGTAGTGGTTGTAAACCGCCACGGACAGGACGCGCTTGGCCAGATCCTGACCGATGACGTACTCATCCAGGACTTCGGCAATCTCGTGAGGCTTCGGCAGCTTGGACTCGCCGGAGGCACTCTTCTCCTGCATCTCCTCACGAATAATATCGTTGCAGAGTTCGACACACTCGTCACAGACGAATACGGAAGGACCGGCGATCAGCTTGCGCACCTCATGCTGGCTCTTGCCACAGAACGAGCAATAGAGGAGCTTGCCGCCGTCATCGCCACGTGTCTTGTCTCTGTCGCTCATGACCGATCCTCGGTTGATTCAGGACTTGCATGACCCACCCATCAGGCGCAGATCATCACTTCAAACCATGCCTGCTTTTCCAGGGTCACGCAAGAGAGCGGACCGCGAACGGCGCCGCATTACGGCGCATTCGTGGAACCGGCGAGATACCGCTGAAAGGGGATCTGCCCCGGCCATGTCAGCGGGTGGGACATGGCGGAAGGAGGATCATTGGCTCGCGCCGCTACCGGCCCGATCGCTCAGAACCTGGTCCACCAGGCCGTAGTCACACGCCTTGTCCGGAGCCATGAAGTTGTCCCGTTCCGTGTCCTCCTGCACCTGCTCGATGGGCTGGCCGGTGTGGTGGGCGAGGATGCGGTTGAGCCGGTCACGGATGCTGAGGATCTCCCGGGCGTGGATGTCGATGTCCGTCGCCTGCCCCTGATAGCCCCCCAGGGGCTGGTGGATCATCATCCGAGAGTTGGGCAGCGTGAAACGCTTGCCAGCGGCACCGCCGGCCAGCAGCAGCGCGCCCATGCTTGCGGCCTGCCCCACGCACATGGTGGAGACGTCAGGCTTGATGAACTGCATGGTGTCGTAGATCGACAGCCCGGCCGTCACGGAACCGCCCGGTGAGTTGATGTAGAGGTGGATGTCCTTGTCGGGGTTCTCGGACTCCAGGAACAGCAGCTGGGCGACGATCAGGTTCGCCATGTGGTCTTCCACGGGGCCGATGAGGAAGACCACCCGCTCCTTGAGAAGCCGCGAGAAAATGTCGTAGGCGCGCTCGCCCCGCGAGGTCTGCTCGACCACCATGGGCACGAGGTTGGCCTGGATCTCGGACGGATTCATCGGCGTGTCGTTCGTGGCCATGCTCAGCCCTCTTTCTTGCCGTCGTCAGTGGATTCTGCCGCCCCGGTGGACTCCTCCGAAGCCGCCGCTTCGGCGTCATCCTCGGCCGCCTGGGACTGCTGCGGGTTGAGCAGCGTCTCCAGGTCGGTGGGCTTGTCGGTGACCTGCGCCTGCTCCACCACCCAGTCGATGACCTGGTCTTCCAGCACGTTCACTTCCAGGCTCTGCATCATTTCACGGCTCTGGGCGTACTGCTGGATCAGCTCCTGCGGGTTGTGGTGTCCGGCGGCCATTTCCTGGAGCTGCGAACGCACCCGGTCCTGATCCACCTGGATGCCGTTGTCGGCAATCAGCTTGTTCATCACCAGGCCCAGGGTAACGCGCCGCCGCGCCTGGTCCTCGAACAGCTCCGCCGGCAGATCCATGCCCTCGGCCGGTTCGCCCATCTGCTGTTGCATGCGCTGCTTCATCTGCTGCTGCAGCGCCTCGATCTCGCCGTCCACCAGCGCCTTGGGCAGTTCGATCTCATTGGCCTTGGCCAGCGCTTCGGTAACCTGCTCCTTCAGCTTGGCCTTCTGCGCCCGCTCGACTTCACGCTCCAGGTTCTGGCGGATCAGGTTGCGCAGCTCCTCGAGCCCGCCTTCCTGAATCCCCACCGCTTCGGCCAGGGCGTCATCAAGGGCCGGATACTCCGGCTCATTGACGCTCTTGACGGAAGTCTCGAACACCGCCGTCTTGCCGGCGATGGACTCCGTGGGAAAGCTCTCGGGGAAGGTGTACTCGATGTTCTTGCTCTCGCCGGCGCGCATGCCCTTGAGGCCGTCCTCGAACTCCGGGGGCATCTGACCCTGGCCGATGGTCACCGGGGTGTCCTCACCCTGGTTGCCCTCGAATTCTTCGCCATCGACGGTGCCGCGAAAGTCGATGACCACCTGGTCACCGTCCTCGGCCGCCTTGTCCGCCTCGTTGTAGGTGGCGCGCTGCTTGCGCAGATCCTCGAGGACCTTGTCGATGTCCTCGTCGGTGACTTCCGCCGTTGGGCGCTCAACAGCGATGGCGGTGACGTCCGCCACCTCGAACTCGGGCATGATCTCGAAGCTCGCCTCGAATTCCAGATCTCCCCCGGTCATGCCCTGGGTGAGATTGAGGTTGGGCGCCCCGGCGGGCCGCAGCTCCTCCTGCTGCAGGGCCTCGCCATAGCTCTGCTGCAGGACCTCGTTCAGCACCTCCTGGCGCACCTGACCGCCGAAGCGCTGCTGGACGACCTTCATGGGCACCTTGCCGGGCCGGAACCCGTCGAGCCGCACTCTGCCGGCCATGTCTTTCAGGCGTTTCTGGACTTCGTTGTCCACCCGCTCCGCCGGCACCTGGACCTTGATCTTGCGTTCCAGGCCCTCGGCCGTCTCCACTGTTACCTGCATTAAAGCCACCTCAGTTCCACAAGGCTGAACGTGAATCATACAACGCCATGGCGCCGGGCCTGCCCTGCCCGGCGCCATGGCTTGAGCATCCGTCGACGGTGCGACGAACGGTGATCTGGTGCGAGTGGCAGGACTTGAACCTGCACGGGTTGCCCCAACGGCACCTAAAGCCGCCGCGTCTACCAATTCCGCCACACTCGCTTGAGCACTCGCGCCCCGGGGCAATCGCCACGACGCGCCTGACCGGCGCACTCAGCTCGAGGCCGGAGATTATCCAGCCCCCGGCGGGTAAAACGCAAGCGAGGCGGGAGGATACCACACCACCAGGGTCACGCTGCGGCCCCCTGGCCTAACCTTCCTCGGCGATCTCCGCGACGGCGTCGGGATCCCAGCCGCCGCCCAGAGCCCGGAACAGGGTGGCCTTTGCCACCAGCCGGTCCCGTGCTGCCTCGGTCATGGTCAGCCGCGCGTCGAACAGCGAGCGCCGCGCATCCAGCACTTCCAGGTAGGGAACATAGCCGCCCAGGTAACGACGCTCCGCCAGGCGCGCCACTTCCACCCGAGCGGCAATCTCCCGCTCGCGGACAGTAACCCGTTCATCGGCCGCCGTCAGCAGCGTCCAGGCATCACCCACTTCCTGGAACGCCTCCTGGATCGTGGCCCGGTACTGCAGTTCGGCGATCTCGCGCGCCTCCTCGGCCTGGTCGATCTCCGCCTGGCGGCGACCGAAGTCCAGAATCGGGATGGCGGCCGTGCCGATGACTTCCCACAACGTTGCAGGCCCGGTGAACAGGTCTCCCGCCTGGGTGGCACCAGTACCGAACACGCCGACCAGATTTACGCTGGGCAACCAGGCCGCCCGTGTGGCACCAATGTCCGCATTGGCGGCCACCAGGAAGGATTCCGCAGCGCGCACGTCCGGGCGTCGCACCAGCATCTCGGAGGGCAGCGACTCGGGCAGGTCCTGGGCGGCATCGGGCAAGTCCGGCAACCCGTGGTCACCGAGGTCCTCCTCACCCTCGAGAACCGCGGCGGTATCGCCCACCAGTACTGCCAGGGCCCGGCGACGCTGTTCCGCCTCGGCGCGCAGCCCCGGCAGGCCGGCGCGGCTGGTCTCCAGCTCCGCCTCGGCCTGGCGCACGGCGAGTTCCGTGGAGGCACCACTGTCCAGGCGGGAGCGCTCCAGCTCCAGCGCCTCGATCAGGGAGGCAATGGTCTCCTCCGTGGTCTCGATCTGCTCCCGGGCGGCCCGGTAGTCGAAATAGGTGCTGACCACATCGCTCACTACCGCAAGATGCACGGCATCC
>SLMR01000429.1 GCA_007133445.1 Aquisalimonas sp.
GAGTGCCGGAGCGTTCCGGGAAGACCTCTACTATCGCATCAATGTGGTCCAGGTCCGCCTGCCACCATTACGCGAACGCCCGGAAGATATCCTCTGGTTTGCCCGCGCCTTTCTGCGCGAGATCGCCGGTGATGCCCCGCCGCGGAGCTTGAGCCCCGCGGCAGAACGCGTCCTCATGGGCGCACCTTGGCCGGGGAACCTGCGGGAGTTGCATCACGCGCTGGAGCGGGCAGTCATCATGAGCGATGCCGCAGTGCTGGAGCCCCGGGACCTGTTCCCCGAAATCGATGAGCCCGCAGCGGACAACGGCACCCTGTCCGACTACCTCAAGGCCTGCGAGAAGCAGCGCATACTGGCGACGCTCCAGGATCGCGACGGCCAGATTCAGGCCAGTGCCGACGCCCTGGGCATTAGCCGCAAGTCGCTCTGGGAACGCATGCGCCGCTACGGCATTCGCGCCCGGGATCTGGTCCGCGGGCGTGCCAGAGGGTCATGACTGTATGCTGAACGTCGTGGCCTGCTCACGTTCATGGGCATCCAGCGTGTCCCAGATCCAGTCCCGGGCCGCCACCGCGGGTTCGTAGCCCTGGTCCGCCGACCGGGCGAACCAGGCCCAGGCTTCTGAGCGGTCCGCCGGAATCCCGATACCGTCGGCCAGAAGAATGGCCAGGTTGTACTGGGCCGGGGCGTAGCCGCGCTCCGCGGCGAAGCGGTAGCAGCGCGCGGCGCGCAATGGGTTCTCCGCCGTCGTGCGTCCCTTGTCGTACATCACGCCGATGTTGGTCATGCCCACCACATCTCCCTGCCGGGCGGCGGCGACATACCAGTTCCAGGCCTTGGTCTCGCTCTGCGGAACGCCGTGGCCGTGGCGGTACCGGTCGCCGAGCAGCACCTGGGCCCGGGTGTCGCCGCCGTCGGCGGCACACTGCAACCAGTGGATGATGTCCGCCTCGCTGTCACCTCCGGTTCCGAGCCGTTCCAGCAGCAGCGCCAACTCCCGGGCGGCTGCCGTGTGCCCCTGTTCCGCCGCCTGCCGGTGGAAACGCTGCGCGCGCTCGCCATCGGCGGGCACATGTTCCCCGGATGTATGCAGGCAGGCCAGGTTGTACAGAGCGTCGGCATCACCCTGCGCTGCGCCGTCCCGCAACAGCGAGACGGCCCACGCCGGGTCGGGTGCACCATTGTCGTTGAGCAGCAGCGCGGCCAGGTTGTTGGCAGCACCCGCATGCCCCGCGTGCGCCGCCTGCTCGTACCACCTAGCGGCTTGGGTTCTGCCGTCGGGCGTCTGGCTCTGCTCCGCCATGAGGCCCAGGTTGTAGAGTGCGTCCGGATGCCCGGCATCCGCAGCCGCCCGCCAGTAGTGTGCGGCGAGAGCAGGCTCCGCCGGCCCCCCTTCGCCGGCGGCAAGCATCAGCCCGAGGGCTGTCTGTGCATCCGGGTCGCCCATGGCCGCGCGTTCTTCCCACAGGCTCCTGGCGATGGTGGTCTGTCCCCGCTCATAGGCCGCCAGGGCGGCGTCGTGGTGTGCTGGTTGTGACATGCAGAACGGTCCCAGTGCTTGCTGATGGAGTGTTTCAGATCAAGCGAAATCCGTGCCAGTCTTGGGTTGATCGCACCTTGAGCGCGTCCCTGGGGTGGAGTTATATATCCTTCGTTGGGGTTCGACGCGGCTCGCGAGCGGACACTCGTCGGTGAAGCGGGAAAGTCTGCAACGGGTCGCAACTTGTCCTCTTGCGCAAAGCCGTCTATTGGCGCGACGTACGACGGGGGACCCAGTCAGGATTCGAGCACTCGCTATTGCCGAAGCAGACCACCAACGAATGTCAGGGACAGGACACTAGACGCCTCAGACGTAGATATGCTCCTTCGGGCGAACAATATGCGCCCGGTGACCGAGCTGGTCGCGCAGGCGGGTTCTCATGGCGGCGAGGGCATCCGGCTCGCCATGGATGAGATGTACCTGTTCAAGGCGGTCGAAACCGGCTAGCCAGCGGGTGATCTCCCCTGCGCCACCGTGCGCGGAAAAGCCGTCGATGGTGATGATTCGTGCCCGAAACCGGACGTCCTCGCCATGAAAGGGCACGACGCGTTCCCCGTCCACGATTCGTCGCCCCTTGGTCCCTGGCACCTGGTAGCCGACGAACAGGATGCTGTTGTCCCGGTTGCCGGCATGGAAGCGGAAATGATGGCCGATGCGCCCGCCGTCGCACATGCCGGCCCCGGCGATGATGACGGCGGGGCCGTCGAGGCGGTTGAGCGCCATGGACTCATCGGGCGAGCGCAGCAGATGCAGGCCGGGGAAGCTGAACGGCCCCCCCCGGACGGAGAAGTGCTCGTTCACCTCGTTCTTCAGTTCGCTGCTGAAGCGCGGATACAGGGCAGTGAGGCGGATGCCCAGTGGCGTGTCCACGTACACCGGGGAGTTCAGCCTCTCGCGGGCGTCCATGAGTGAAAGCAGATAGATGAGCTCCTGCGTGCGGCTCAGGGCGAATGCGGGGATCATCGCGATGCCCCGGCGGTCGATCGTCTCCCGGAGGGCGGCCTCCAGGTCAAAGGTAGCCTTCTCGGGTAGCGGATGCTCGCGGTCGCCGTACGTGGCTTCCACGAATACAGCGTCGGCGTCACGCAGTGGCTCCGTGCCGGGAATGAGCGTCCGGCGGGGGCGACCGATGTCGCCCGAGAAGACCAGCCGTTTCGTACGCTCCCCCTCCTGGAAACTGAGCTCCACCATGGCGCTGCCCAGGATGTGCCCGGCACGGAACAGGGTTGCGGTGACATGGCGGGCGAGCTGATGAGGTTTGTGGTAGGGCAGCGTCACGTGCGGCATTCGCAGGACGAGCACGACGTCGTCCTCGCCGTAGAGCGGCTCGCAAGCGATCCCTTCCTGCCGCTGGCGCGCGCGGGCGTTCGCCTGCATGACGTTGGCGCTGTCCACCAGCATCTCGCGGGCGATCGCGAACGTGGCCGCCGTCGCGACCAGCGTGCCCGCGAACCCGTGCTTGTAGAGGAGGGGGACACGGCCGATGTGATCCAGGTGGGCGTGGGTCAGGATCAGCACATCCACGCTGCTCGGATCGAACGGGAAGGGGTCGTGATTGCGTTCCTCTCCCTCGCCCTGAAACAGCCCGCAATCCACCAGAATCCTGAGGCCATTGACGTCGACCAGGTGCATCGAGCCGGTGACCTCGCCGGCCGCACCGAACGATGAGACAGTCGCCATGATTCAGGTCCGCGATCGTTCCCGCATCCAGGAGAGCAGCTCGGGCCAGATCTCGCACTGGCGGTTCACCACGCTTGCCGCGGGAGCCAGATCCCAGATGTCGGGGGTCATGATGGGTGCCGGCACCAGCACGACTGTCGGGCCGTTGGTGGTGGCTGCCGCATAACGCCGAACCGAGGCGCCTGATGCCGTTTCCAGGCGTTCATACGGCGTCCGCTCCGGGCCGAACCCAAGGGCATCGCAGAGGCCAGCGAACCAGCGCCGCTGGTGGTCCATGGTCAGGAGCGCCGTGTACAGGGGGTCGATTGCTCTTTCGTGGTTAGTCTGCATCACCGCCGATCCACCGTGACAGAGAACGAGGCAATCGCCCGACGAGGCGCGATACACATTCAATAAGGCTGCCCTGCAACTGTAGTCCAGCAACCCGAGGCGGTCAGCGTTTCCTTACGCACCTTGCCTTGTTGAAACGTCCATGAGGACGCACAGCCGGGGAAGTCCAGTCTGCTGAGCGCGAACGCGATGCCAGGTGGTATGGTTGGTTTCTGGCTCGCGGTGCCTGCAGGGTAATGCCAACAAGGCAGCGGGAAGTCTCATTATTGAGTGATGGAGAGCATGAAAATGACTGACGACGGTATCGTCCTGCGTGAACCCGAATCTATCGACGGTGCGCGTCTGCACAAGCTGGTGGCAGAGTGCAAGCCACTGGACCCGAACTCGGTATATTGCAATCTTCTGCAATGTTCTCACTTTTCCCGGACCTGCTGCGTGGCCGAAAAGGATGGCAGCATGATCGGCTTCGTCACTGGCTACCTGCATCCCAAGGAGGAAGGCGTATATTTCCTATGGCAGGTGGGCGTACACCCGGATGCCTCCGGCCA
>SLMR01000369.1 GCA_007133445.1 Aquisalimonas sp.
CCATATACTTAATTAGAAGTAGCCACTCTCGCGCTCCAGTTCCGGAGCCGCGTGCTCACTCAAGATGACCGTATCGACCACCGGTTTTCTCCTGTCCTTATCCTTATGCGCTCCCCGGAACGCTACCGGATTTCACGCCTTGGGCCAAACAAGCGTTCACGGGCACTTCCGCGCTGCTAGGGCGAGTGTTCGGATGCCAGCACTCGGCGCACCACCGGCCGCTCGGGCCTACGGCGCGCGACTTCGATGAATCCCGCTTTTTCGTACATGCCGAGGGTGCCATACCAGAGCCAGTTGTCGTCGGTGCGGCCGGGCTTGTCCACCGGGTAGGCCTCAAGGATGCGGACACCCCGCTCCGTGGCATGGTCGATGGCTGCGTGAAGCAATGCCGTGGCAACGCCCTGGTGGCGGAACCGGGACGGGACGACGAAACAGGTCACGGACCAGACGGGTTGATCGTCCACTGGCTTCGCGACCGGTGAGCGCTTGAGCCTGGGGTATGCCTCGCGCTCGGCGAGCGCCACCCAGCCCACCGGTTCCTCGCCCTGGTAGCCGAGCAGGCCCGGCGGCGGGCCTTCCGTGACCAGTGCCTGCATTTGCTGCTTGCGGAACGCCGGCGGCGTCATTCCCTGGGGCAGATCCAGTTTTCCGCTCTCGCGGAAGTACATGCACCAGCAGCCCCGGGCGATGGAACATCCCCTGGCGTCGAAGATGGCTTCGAAGTCCGGCCAGCGCTCCGGTGTGAGGGGGTACGCAGCAATGTCCATCGGTACGCTCCTCGTAGCTAATCTTGGCCGCGAACGTTGCCCCGGAGCTTGGCCGCCAGCCAGGGAGCCAGTGCCGTGATCAACAGCACTAGAGGCCAGATGTTGCCCTCCTGAAAAGTGTAGGCGCCCAGGATCTCGCTCATGCTGGCACCGCGCCGGAGGCCGAACGAGAACTCAAAGATGAGGGTCAGCGCCAACCAGCCGGCGCCGACGAGAATGGCAGCCCCGTTGGTGCGCACGCCAATCCAGGGCAGCGCGAGAGATGTCCATCCTGCCCTGGAACACTTTGCCGCCGGCTGCGGGGATGCGCTCCAGATCGCGCACCGCGATTTCGAACCAGTTGATGGCGTCCTCCTTCATAATTGCTCCCTCCCTTGCGCCTGTTAGCTGACCCGGAACTCCCCCGTTTACTGAACTATAGTTTCAGGTACTCAGGGCATTCGGCATTGCGCCCTCTTCGCGATGCCCCACTCCGGCGGTAATCGGCGGTGTTGCAGGATAACCGGGACCAGGGACCAGATCCGTTGCACGCGGCGTTGCTGGCAGTCGACCACCAGCGGCGCTGGGTTGCGAGCGTGTTCGATGCGCTCGGGTTCGGGCCGCAGGGGGCACCCTACGAACTGCTGGAGACCGGCTCACCGGCCCTGCTGCGACGCTACCCGGCCACCAGCAGTGACGGGCCGGTGGTTCTGCTGGTGCCGGCGCCCATCAAGACTCCGGACATCTGGGATCTCGCCCCCGGGGCAAGTGTGGTGCAGCGGTACCTGGAGTCGGGCTTTCGCGTCTACATGGTGGACTGGCCCAATGCGGCGGCCAACGGCCCGCTGGGTCTTACCGACTACGCGGACCACATGCTGCAGGCCTGCGCTGACGCGGCGTGTCGGGACTCCGGCGCCGAGCGGCTGCTGCTGTGTGGACACTCCCTCGGCGGCACCCTGGCGGCACTGTTCGCAGCCGGCCATCCGGAACGCACCAGCGGCCTGATCACACTGGGTGCACCGCTGCACTTCGGACCGGAGACCGGTGCCATTGCCAGGGCAGTAGCCTCCGTGCCGGAGGACCGGCAGGGCAACACGACCGGGTCGGTGATCCCTGGCTCGATGCTGAACCTGATCAGCGCGACGGCCTCGCCGGAGACGTTCGTTCACGAACGCGCGCGGGACTGGTTCACGTCACTGGGACACCCGACGCGGCTGCGCTCTCACCTGCTCGTGGAGCGCTGGACGCTCGGTGAGACCTCCATGCCAGGGCAGCTGTTCACCGATCTCGTGACCATCCTCTACCGACACGATGGCTTCATGCGTGGTGAGGTCACCATCGGCGGGCACGCAGTGGCGCCCGGGAACATCCGCGCGCCCGTGGCCTGTGTTCTGAACCGCCAGTGCGAGATCGCTTCCCCCGCGTCGGTCCTGCCGGCCCTGGAGGCGTTGGGGACGGAGGACCGCACGGTGTTCTGGTACGAGGACGAACCCGGTGTCTCGCTGCAGCACGTGGGCATGATGGTCGGTGCCACCGCCCATCGCACGCTCTGGCCGGAGCTGCTCGCATGGGTGCAGGCGCGCCGTTGAGGCAAGCGAGCCATGAACACAAACCGGCCGCGCCATGGGGTGTCTCACGGGCCCCCGCTTGCAGGTCGCGAGCGGGTGCTGGGGGAGCTTGACGGCGAGTTCGGGCGGGTTCTCGCGGGTGATTTCCGCGTCGTCCTGGCAACCGGAACGCCCGGGTTGGGCAAGACACGGCTGGCCACCGAGGTCCTTCAGAAATTCTCGGACCGGGCCGTTTGCCTGTCCGCCCGGGCCTACCGCTGGGGCGGGACGGCTTCGCTGGGTCTCTGGGTCGAGGCGCTGGACCGGCACCTGCGCCGGATTGACCGCGCCGAGGCGCAGCGCCTGTGCCGCACGGCCCTGTCCTCACTGCTGCCCTCCGTTGCCCCGGATGCGCCACCCCTGGAGCGCGAACCGCAGCGCGCGGAGCTGCTCGAGGGGCTGGTGGACATCTTTGACCGGTTGAGCGCGGACAACCCGGTGATCATCGCCCTGGACGACGTCCACCTGGCCGACATGTCCTCGTGGGAGGTGTTGCGTTACCTGGGCCGGCGGCTTTCCGGGGCGTCGATCGGCATCCTCCTGACGGCGCGGCCGGGTGAACTGCATCAGCATCCCATTGCCGACGAGGTGCTGGTGGGCCTGAGCGAGGACGACCTGCTGCACCGGATGTCCCTGGAGCCCCTGAGTCGAAACGATGTGGCGCAGCTGGCCCACGACGTGCTGCTCACGGAGCCCGCCGTTGATTCCTCGTTCGTCATGGAGCCCCTGGTGACGTGGCTGATGGAACGCTCCACCGGCCACCCCCTCTACATCATCGGCCTCCTGCGCGCCTTCCTGGAGGAAGGCGCGGACCCGCACAGCCCCCGTCTTGAGCGCATTCCCGAGAGCCTGCGGGAGCGCGTCAACCTGGAGGTTCAGGTCCTGCCACCGGCGGCTCGGGCGTTGATCGAAGCCCTGGCCGTGGTGGAGCGGCGCATCGACGTCGGCGATCTCGCCACCATCACGGGCATGCAGCTCGACGAGCTCGGCCCCCAGCTGGAAGCACTCTGCAGCGCCCACCTCGTCAACGAACACCCGGACGGCTCGGCGCTCGTCTACGAGATCACGCACCCGGTGGTCGCCGACGCGATCTATCGCCAGATCGGTGGCACGCGGCGCCGCGCCCTGCACCGGACCACCGCCCGCGCCCTGCTGCAGACCGGCCGTCTCGGATCGGCCGCCGGCCATTACGCACGCGCCGCGGGACCGGGCGACGACGAGGCCATCGAGGCCTTGTGCCAGGCCATGACGCAGGCCGAGGGGCGCGGGCTCTACCAGGAGGCACTGGCAGCCCTCGCGGCGCTGCTGGACCTGCTGCCGGCTGACGACCGGCGCTGGTTGCGCGTGCTGCACGCCATGACGTGGGAATCCGAGTGGGTGCTCTCCCACCTTGCCGAAGGCGACACCGCCACCGCCATTGCCGCCATGGAACGGATCGAGCCGCTGGTAGACGAACACGATCTCGCCGCCCTCGGCACCGTACATCTGCACCGTGCCGCCTTTCTGTCCTTCGGTGCCGGCCTGCTGACTGAAGGCGAACAGGCCTGCCGGGCCGCGATTTCCTGCTTCGAGGCCGCCGGGGACGATGAGCGGGGCCTGCTCGCACGCAATGAACTGGCCTGGCTGCGCGGCTGCGGGCACAGCCTTGCCGAGGACGCCGCGCTGGCCGACGCCGTCCTGCACGACGCCGTCGCAACGGGAAACGCCCGGGCCGCGGTGCACGCCGCCGGCACCCGGGC
>SLMR01000427.1 GCA_007133445.1 Aquisalimonas sp.
ACTCGCGATCGGCGCGTGCGGCCACTGACGTGACGTAGTTGGCGTTGAGGGTCGCCCGCCAGTCCTCCTGACCGACGCCAACGCTGGCGTTGATCTGATGCTCGGGGATCTCCGGCAACGAGTCGCCTTTCTCGGCGTTGGCCCACTGATTAGGGGCCTCTGGACCGACGTCCTGCTTAAATCGACTCTGGGTCAGGGTATAGCCCAGGCTGATCGGGACGGCGTAATTCCAGCCCTGGGCCGCGCCCAGATCATGGATGGCCAGTGCCTCCAGCCCGTAGATTTCCACTTCCCCGGCGGACTGCACCGTACCGATGTCGTCATCGCCGCATCCGGCCCCCACCGCCGTACACTCGATGTTGATGTTGGAGTAGTCATTGAAGAACCCGATCACCTCGGCACGGGTGTTGGTGCTGCCGAAGCGGAAGCCGGCTTCATAGTTGGTGCTGCGTTCCGCGCGGGAATCGGGGTTCGTGCCGCCCGGGGCGAAACCGCGGTGGACGCCGGCAAGCACGCTCCAGTTGTTGTCGATGTCATAGGTGGCGCCGACTCCCGGAATCCAGACACGGTAGGTGGCGCGCTGATCGCCGTCCTGGTTCGCACCGGAGCGACCGGGCCCGTCCCAGTCCCGACGGCGGATCTCGATGTCCTCGTAGCGCAGGCCAGTGGTGATCTGCCATGGCCCCTGGCGCATGGTGTTCTGCAAATAGGTGGCAACGGCTTCGGCCTCGGTCAGCCGGTTGGTGGTCTCGCCCGGCTCCTCGCGATCGGTCTGGTACATGTCGCCGAACTCGCCCATGGCGTAGGTGTCCTGCCACTGCAGGCGGTCCTCCTCGTCCTCGTGGAACCGAAGGCCGGCCTCCAGTTCGTGGCTCCAGCCACCCAGATCGAACCAGTAGCCGCCGCGGAAGTCGATGCCCTGCGCATAGTATTCACGGTTGTTGGCGCGAACGTTGCCCCGGGCGTCATCCCTTTGCTCGCCCTGAATCCATGCGAACGCGTCCTGATTGCCGCCGGGGTCGTCAAGGATGTCGGAAATACCGACGAAGCCCTGGCCATCGTCGCCATCAACTTCATGCAGCTTGTACCAGTTCCGCACCGTATCCGTCCGGTAGATCGTGGTGGTGAGATCGGTGTCCGGTGTCGGGTTGATGTAGTGCCGAAGCTGGAACAGTTCGTTCTCGGTGTTGATTTCGTCCTTCTGGGATCCCTTGTAGCGCCGGAAAGGGTCGTCGTCGAAGTCCCCCTGAGTGAGACCGAGATAGGTATCGCTGACGGTGCGGTCATCCCGGGCGTACTTGAGTTCCACCTCCTGGTAGATCTCCGCCATGGGGTCGCTGTTCCAGCGCAGTTTGGTCATGATGTTTCGGCGGTCAAAGCCTGTGTTCGCGTCTGGCTGGTTGGGCCCGGAGGCGGGATTGTCCAGGCTCTTGAAGCCATCCGACTGCTCCGTGAAGCCCTCGATGAGCCAGCCGATCTGGCCGCTGCGCTCGCCCGGCAGGTCTTCCGTCCCGCCGACATGGGCGTGAACCCGGCGCCCGTTGTTCGATCCGAGCAGCACGTCCGCCTTGCCGCTGGTGTCATCCGGGATCGGGGTCGAGAGCATGTTGATTGCGCCGCCGGTCGTGTAGGGCCCGTGGCGGATGGCACTGGACCCTTTCTGCACTTCCACCCTGTCCATGCGCCCCATGGGTGGGAAGTAGTAGGCGGCCGGGGCGGCATAAGGCGCGGGGGCGGCCAGCACGCCGTCCTCCATCACGGTGATGCGGCTGTTCCGCTCGGGTGGCGAACCGCGCATGCTGATGTGCGGGAACTGGCCGAAGCCTTCCTCCTCCGCCACGTTGACGCCGGGGATGGCGCGCAGGATGCGGTGCGGATCGCTGTAGCTGTGGCGGTCCAGCTCGTCGCGGTCGAGCTGCTGGGCGGAGCCGGGGACATCCTGGATTCGGTCGGGATCGCCGGTAATGCTGATGCGGTCGAGCAGGGTGGGGCTCTGTTGTCGCTCGTCGGCGTGGCTTGAGGCAACGGTCACCAGCGTCGCGGCGAGCGTCAAGGTGGTGACGCCGGAGAGCGTCGCGCTGCGTCGGATATCCATGTGGCGGTGCCCTCGAATGGTTGTGTTCTTGTCGATCAACGGCGAGGCCGGTCGCCCGACCCTAGCGCAAAGTAAACCGAATCACAATGCGAAGCGTTCGCATTCGCAGTATGGTCATTTGGCGTTTTCCAGGCTTGCAGGTACACTGCACAACGTTAATTGAATGATTAAACAAAAACCGGGTGCGCATTGACGCGGCTGACCTTCCGAGTTGACAGCATCCGGCAGAAAGCGATTGCGGTCATGGGAGCGCTTTCATAAAGTGCTCCGGGATACGAGCCCGGAATGCGGTATGGCGACCATCCGGGTGGTTACTTAGAACAAGCCAACACGCGTGGACATCCGCCCGCATGGGGCGGGTGCCGGGGCCTCAGGGTCACCGGGGGCAAAAGGGCTGTACTGGCGGTGCGCCGCGCCTTTCTGCGCCCGCTCCCCGCGTGGAGGCGTCAGGTAAAGGCGAATCCATGTCTGAAGACGCGAAGCTTGTCGTCGAGAATCTCTACAAGGTATTCGGTCCCAGTCCGAAGGAGGCCATCAAACTGGCGGAGCAGGGGTATCACAAGGATGACATTCTTGCGAAGACCGGCAACACGGTGGGCGTGCAGGATGCAAATTTCGCTATCCAACCCGGTGAGATCTTTGTGGTCATGGGGCTCTCGGGCTGCGGCAAATCCACCCTCGTGCGAATGCTCAACCGTCTCATCGACCCCACCTCCGGCAGCGTCAAGTTGGACGGGCGCGACGTCACAAAAATGAGCAATAAAGAACTGATCGCCATGCGCCGCAACGACATGAGCATGGTGTTCCAGTCCTTCGCCCTCATGCCCCACAAGTCGGTCCTGGACAATGCGGCATTTGGCCTGGAAGTCTCCAATGTTCCCAAGGAGAAACGGCACGAGCGTGCCGCCCAGGCCCTGGAGTCGGTGGGCCTGGGGGCGTGGTTGAACAGCTACCCCCACGAACTCTCCGGTGGCATGAAGCAGCGCGTCGGTCTGGCCCGGGCGTTGGCTACCGATCCCGGCATCATGCTGATGGACGAGGCCTTCTCGGCGCTGGATCCGCTGATCCGCACGGAAATGCAGGACGAGTTGATTGCCATGCAGAAGAAGGATCAGCGCACGGTGGTCTTCATCTCCCACGATCTGGACGAGGCCATGCGCATCGGCGACCGAATTGCGATGATGGAAGCTGGTCGCGTGGTGCAGGTGGGTACGCCGGAAGAGATCGTCTCCAAGCCGGCGAACGAGTACGTCAAGTCCTTCTTCTACGGCGTTGATGTCAGTCAGGTTTTCTCTGCCGGTGATATTGCCACTGACAAGCAGATCACGGTGATTCAGCGCCCGGGCGTGGATGTGCATGCCGCACTGGCGCGGCTGCGGGAGCACGATCGCGAGTGCGCCATGGTGGTGGATCGCGACGGCAAATATCAGGGCATCGTCAGCGCCGAGAGTCTTGCGAAGGCTGCGGAATCCGGTGACGAGGACCGCTGGAAACGCGCCTTCCAGACCGATGTCGAGGCGGTGCCGCAGGACAAGCCGCTGAGCGAAATGCTGGGCCTGGTTGCGGAAGCGCGCTGGCCCGTGCCGGTGGTGGATGGTGAGGGCCGGTATCGCGGCTGCATCTCTAAGACCGCCCTTCTGCAGACTCTGGACAAGGCAGGTTAACCATGGCTTTTTTCCTGGATGATGTCGAAATTCCCATCGGCCGCTACGTCGAGGACGTGGTCGACTGGATTCGTAACAATCTGGAACCGGCGCTGGACGGCTTTGCCGGTGTTGTCGGTTTCTTCACCAACAACTTCGAGGATTTCCTGCTCTGGGTGCCGGCGGAGGTGTTCATCATCGCCATCGCGCTGCTGAGTTTCTGGCGTGTCGGCTGGAAGTTCGGTGTGTTCGCCGTGGTGGCGTTGCTGCTGGTGGGCGTGATGGATCTCTGGGCGCCCACCATGTCCACCCTGGCGCTGGTGCTGGCGGCGAGCGTGGTGG
>SLMR01000382.1 GCA_007133445.1 Aquisalimonas sp.
CGGTTGAGGTTCTCGACGCGATGCATCGTCACGATCACGGGACCATCCACCACGCCGTCCTGGTCGGCAAGTTCGCGATGGAGCGACTCCACGACGGTGTTGCCAGGCAGGGGGATCACCTCTCCACGGACCCGCATGCGCTGCGTGACGCCCTGGAGGAGACCAGTGACTTCGACGGTGTGACGGGGACGTTCAACATGAGCCCGGAGGACCATATGGGCCTCGACATCGAAACCAGCTTCCGCATGGCCGAGATCAAGGACGGTACCTGGTCGCTGCTGGAGCAGTAACCCGGAGCAGCCCACGCTCCCGCCCGGGGGCGTGGGTACCCTGACAACGACAGCCAAGGGATCACACAGCATGGCTGAGTTTCTTCAGTACCTGGTAACCGGGATCACGATCGGCTCCACATTCGCCCTGGTGGCCCTCGGGTTCTGCCTCGTATACAACGCCAGTCACGTCATCAATTTCGCCCAGGGCGATTTCGTCATGGTGGGCGGCATGTCGGCGGTGTTCATCATGGCGTCGGGCGTTCCCATGGGGCTCGCGCTGTTGATTGCCGTGCTCTTTGGCGCCGCCGTGGGTGTGCTCCTGTACAAAGGGGGGATTCAGCCAGCGAAGAACGCCGACGCGATCCAGTTGATCATCATCACTGTCGGGGCCGCGCTGTTCCTGCGCGGAGTTGCGCAGGTGGTCTGGGGGACCGGCTACTTCTCCCTTCCGGCATTCACCGGGGAGCAACCCATCCGGTTCCTTGGCGTGGTCATGGTTCCGCAAAGCCTCTGGGTGATCGGTGTGACCATCGCCATCGTTGCGGCGCTGGGCGTGTTCTTCACCCGGACTCGCCTGGGCAAGGCGGTACTGGCGACCTCGTATAACCGTGATGCCGCCACGCTCATGGGGATCGACACCAGCAAGATTCTGCTGCTCAGCTTCGGTCTCGCCGGCGCCCTGGGCGCGGTGGCCGGGGTGATCATGGCGCCCATCACCTTCACCCACTACGAAGTGGGCGTGATGCTCGGGCTCAAGGGGTTCGTTGCCGCGGTGCTCGGGGGGCTGGGCAGCTTCGTCGGTGCTGTTGCAGGCGGGCTGATCCTCGGCATTACGGAGGCCATGATGGCCGGTTACGTGTCCTCTGATTACAAGGATGCGGTGGCTTTCGTCATGATCCTTCTCATCCTGTTCTTCATGCCCAGCGGCCTGTTCGGTCAGCGCGGCGTGGAACGGGTCTGACTGGCCCGGGAGTCGTCTGCATATGTCTGCGAATACAGCTGAAACATCCAAGCCCGCGACCGCGGCGACCAAGGGGTTGCGTCACCTGAACTGGAAAGACGTGGTGTTCAGCCCCCGGTACGGCGGATTCGGTGCGCTGCTGATCGCGCTCCTGATCGCGCCGTTGTTCCTGGAGGGGTTGTACCAGTTCGACATGGCCATCCTGGTGATGATTAACGCCACGGTGGTCATTGCGCTCAATCTGTTGGTGGGCTATGCCGGGCAGGTCAGTCTTGGCCATGCGGCTTTCTTCGGGCTCGGTGGGTACACGGCGGCCATCCTGACCACCCGCTATGACTGGCCGGCGCTCCTTGCGCTGGGGGCGGGCGTCCTGCTGGTGGTGGCCATTGCGGGAATCATCGCGCGCCCAATACTGCGGCTGAAAGGCTACTACCTCGCCATGGCCACCCTGGGGCTGGGCATGATCATCTACCTGATACTGACCCAGGAATCCTGGCTCACCGGCGGGCCGGACGGGATGAGCGTCGCACCGCTGGAGGTGTTCGGGTACATGGTCTTCGACGAGCTGGTCTGGTACTGGATCCTGGCCATCCTCCTGGTGCTCATGTACTGGCTGGCGTTGAACATCATCGACTCGCCGGTGGGGCGGGCCCTGCGGGCACTCCACGGTTCCGAGATCGCCGCCGACAACTCCGGGGTCAACGTGACCCACTACAAGACGCTGGTGTTCGTCCTGTCCGCAGGTGTGGCCGCGTTCATGGGAGGCCTTTACGCGTTCTACTCCGGCTTCATCGCTCCAGGTACAGCGGGCTTCATGCACTCCATCGAACTCGTGGTCATGGTGGTCCTCGGTGGCATGGCATCGCTGGTGGGGTCGGTGATCGGCGCCGTGCTGTTGACCCTCCTGCCTCAGTACCTGGTGGTATTCGCGGAATACGAGTGGTTGATGTACGGCCTGATACTGATGCTGGTCATGATCTTCATGCCCAAGGGGCTGGTGCCCACGTTGCACACCCTGATCCGGAGGATGCTGGGATGAGCATGCTGAAAATCGAATCGATGACGAAACAGTTCGGCGGATTGCGCGCCATCGAGGATCTCTCCTTCGATGTCTGGGAAGGGGATGTCCACTCGGTGATCGGCCCGAACGGCGCCGGCAAGACGACACTGTTCAACCTGGTGACCGGCGTATACCAGCCGACCTCCGGTCGCGTGATCCTGGACGGGCAGGACCTGTCCGGCAAGCACGTTCACCAGCGTGCAGCCATGGGCTTGAGCCGCACGTTTCAGAATCTGCAGCTGTGCCTGAACATGACCGCGCGGGAAAACGTCATGCTCGGCGGCCATCTGGGCCTACCGCAGAGCTTTTTCTCGTCGCTGCTCCGTCTACCCCATCTGATTCGCGCCGACAAGGAGTGCCGTGAACGTGCCGCGGAGCTCATGGATTATGTGGGCCTGGGCAACTATGTTGACCATGAGACCACTGCCATGCCATACGGCGCTCTGAAGCGGCTGGAAATTGCCCGGGCACTGGCGGCGAACCCGAAGCTGTTGCTTCTGGATGAGCCTGCCGCGGGTCTCAACGCCAACGAGACTGCCGCCATCGAGAAGCTGATCCACAGTGTCTGCGAGGACGGTGTAACGGTCGTGCTGGTGGAGCATGACATGAAACTGGTGATGAACATCTCCGCGCATATCGTGGTATTGAACTACGGTCAGAAACTCGCGGAAGGGAACGCCCAGGAGATCAGGAACCATCCCGACGTCATCGCTGCTTATCTTGGGGCAGCCGCATGACGGGCGAACGGACAGGATCGGTGATGAGCATGATGAGTGCGAGCGCAGTTGTGAGTGTCAGTGGCGACAGTTCGACGACGCCCTCCGCCAACGATGCCGCGGCGGGCCCCGTGGTGCTGGATATTGCCGGCATCAGCACGTTCTATGGTCCCGTGCAGGCGTTGGACAACATCAGCCTTCAGGTCCCGGAAGGGCACCTGGTGGCGTTGGTTGGTGCCAACGGTGCCGGCAAGAGCACCTTGCTGCGAACCATCTCGGGACTGGAAACACCCCGTACGGGGTCCATCCATTACCGTGGCGAGGATATTACCCAGCGCGCGCCGTCACGGCGGGTGCGGGAAGGGATCGCCCAGGTTCCGGAGGGACGGCAGGTTTTCGGCCCAATGTCCGTTGAAGACAACCTGATGCTCGGGGCCTACACGCGGTCACGCCACGAACCTCTGGCTGAAGATCTCGAGAGGGTTTATGCCCAGTTCCCGATCCTGAAAGAGAAGCGCAAGCTTCCAGCCGGGACGCTCTCCGGCGGTCAGCAACAGATGCTGGTCATAGGCCGCGCCCTGATGGCGCGCCCCAAACTGCTGTTGCTGGACGAACCAAGCATGGGGTTGGCGCCGCTGTTAGTGGAAGAGATTTTTAACACGATCAAGCAGCTGCGCGAGGAAGGCATGACCATCTTCCTGGTGGAGCAGAACGCTTCGCTGGCGCTCGGTGTCGCGGATCACGGTTATGTGCTTGAAACTGGCAGCGTGGTGCTTGAAGGCAAGGGACAGGCGCTGCTGGAGGATGAAAACGTGCAGCGCGCGTATCTGGGTATCTAAGGGTCCACTGGGCCGCACCAAAGTGCGGCCCATGGACTGCGGAGTTGTCGGGCCGCCGCAAAGATAGTCAGGCCGCCGGTCGAAGTGCCGCCAGAGTCTCGCTGTTCGGGCAGAAACCGCAGTCCGCAGGTGCCGGATTACTCGCAAGCACCTGGCGGCAATGGCCCTTGACCGGGCAGAGTGCGCAGACCCGTTCCAGATCGC
>SLMR01000191.1 GCA_007133445.1 Aquisalimonas sp.
CCCCGGGCGCGCCCTGGCTGCGCTGGCGGATCTGCTCGGCGTTGTTCCGCGCCTCGATCACGGCGGTGAGCGTTTCCCGCTCGTGCTGCATGTAGCCCTGCACCGTCTCTACCAGGTTGGGGATCAGGTCGTGGCGGCGCTTGAGCTGCACGTCGATCTGGGCGAAGGCGTTCTTGAAGGCGTTGCGCTTGCGCACCAGCCGGTTGTAGAGCAGTACGCCCGGCAGGACGACAGCGAGGATGATGACCAGCAGAAAAATGATGACTTCCATAAGCGGCCTCACGATTGGATGCGGCACCAGTCCGGCAGCAGCGTGCCGGGGCGTCCCTGTTCGACGGGCATGTTACTCACCTTTCGGCTGGTAAAGCCAGATCCCGCCACCGGGAGCCAGCGGGGAAGGCGTGGACTTGCGTTGCGTGCCGTGTTTCATTACCAACCGTGCTACGAGCAACATTCCATTCCGACATCAGGAGCATAGCGCCCATGACTGATCCGGTCGTCGCCAGCAAGAACCCCTATGTCCTCGAACTGGAAGCCGGCACCTACGCGTGGTGCAAGTGTGGCCGTTCCGCGAACCAGCCGTTCTGCGACGGTTCCCACAAGGGCACTGGCCTGGCGCCAGTGAAGTGCGTCGTGGAGACGCCCGGGAAGGTGGCCCTGTGCGGCTGCAAGCAGACAGCAAATCCTCCCTATTGTGACGGCAGTCACAAGCATATCGATTGAGGCGGCAGGTGACCTCAAGTCAACAACCTACGAGTGTGCCCGTCATGGATCCCGAGATTCGGGAGGCTCTGCAGTATTGCCCGAGCCTACCGACGCTGCCGTCGGTGGCCGAGCGCATTGTGGACCTGTCGCGAGACCCGGAAGCCAGCGTGGCGACGGTGGCATCGGTCCTGTCCGGGGATGCCGCCCTGGCAAGTCGCATCCTTGAGGTCAGCAATTCCCCGCGCTACGCCAAGCGGCGCGTCAGCGACAACCTGCACCAGGCGGTCGCGACTATCGGAATGAACTCTGTGCTGACCCTGGGGCTCGGCCTTTCTCTGGCGGACGCCATCCGTGAATCGCCGTCCAGCGGGCGAGCCCTGGCCATGGTGTGGCGGCGTTCTCTGATCGCCGCTGCGGCGTGTCGCGCACTGGGCGAGGTCCTGGAGCGCAGGGATCTGGAGGAGTTGTTCCTTGCCGGGCTGCTCCAGGACATTGGCGTATTTGCGTTGGACGCGGCACTGCCGGAGCGCTATGGGCGGCTGCTCGCCGATTCCGCGTCCCACGATGCGCTGCTCGTTCGGGAGCAGTCGGAGCTGCGTTCCGATCACGGTGCCGCCGGGGGCTGGCTCATGCGCTACTGGCGGCTGCCGGATTACCTGACCTGCGCGGCCCTCGGCAGCCATGATCCGGAGGGAGTGGACATTGCCGAAAGCCTGCGCCCCTGCGTGTGCTGTGTCGCCCTGGGGGGGCGTATCGCCGACCTGTTCCTGGTCGGCGGTGCGACTGAGGATTCCGAGCGGCTTGGAGAGCACGCCAATGGGTGGCTCGGGCTGGGCCACCAGGAGCTGGAGTGGGTGCTGGAGAAGGTCAAGGAGAACCTGCCGGAGCTGGAGCGACTGTTCGGGACGGATATCATTTCGGCGCGGTGGGCCGCGGGAATTGTCGACGATGCCCGTGAGGTGCTGGCTGTGCGTAACCTGCAGCCCAACAACGAGGTGGTCGGGCAGCACCCCCGTGCCAGCGATCTGGAGCCCAATGGCCGTGCCTGGCGCGAGACGGCCAGCCGTGATGCGCTGACGGGGCTGTATAACCGCCGCTACCTGGAAGAACGCCTGGAATCGGAGTTTGCCATGGCCAGCGAGCACGACTGGCCGCTGGTGGTGGCTTTTCTGGATCTCGACGACTTCAAGGTGGTGAACGACCGCTACGGGCACGCCGCAGGTGACGCCGTGCTGGTGCGCACGGCGGAACTCCTTGCCGGGCGCCTGCGCAGCGGTGACTGCGTGGCCCGCTATGGTGGCGATGAGTTCGTGGTCGTGCTGCCCGGAACCGGCCCCGCCAATGCAGCGCAGGTATTAGATCGGCTGCTTGCTGCTGTCGCCGAGGAGGTCCACCGGGACGAGCATGACCAGGTCTTCAGCGTGACCGCCTCCGTGGGTGTGGCCGTGCATGGAGAGGGTGATGTGGAACACGAGTCGATCACCGATCTGCTCGGGTGTGCCGACCACGCCCTGCACGGTGCCAAGCGTGCGGGCCGTAGCTGCCTGCGCTTCCACGAATAAGGCCGGCGGCCTCACGTGGTCGCGTCACCCGGGGCCGCGTCTGTTTCCTTCCAACCGCCGAGCTCGTGTTCCATGCGCAGGCTGAAGCGCTGGGTGGCAAGATCGACGCCGTCGCGTTCGAAACGGCGCTTCAGGCGCAGGTTGAAGTCCCGGGCGACGTCCCACTGCATGACCGGGGCCGTGCGGATGCGCACCCGCAGAACCGCGGCGCCGTCCTCGAAGCGGTCCACGCCCTGGAACTCCAGCGGAGCCCAGACATGGCGTCCCATCTCCTTGTCCTGCCGCAATTCTTCCGAGACATCATGGATAATCGAGCGGATGTCGTCCACGGCTGCCGTGTGAGGAACCTTGATGCGGATCAGTGCGACGCCGAACTGCCGTGACATGTTGTGGATGGCCTTGATCTGGCTGAACGGCACGATGTGCAGAATGCCGTCCATATCCCTGAGCCGCACCGTGCGCAGGCTTAGCCCCTCCACCGTGCCCATCTGGCCGCCCAGGTCCACGAAGTCGTCGATGGCCAGGGAGTCCTCGATGAGGATGAACATGCCGGTAATGAGATCCTGGACCAGTGTCTGCGCGCCGAAGCCAATGGCGATGCCGATGATGCCGGCGCCGGCGAGCAGCGGCGTGACGTTGACCCCCAGGTTGGCGAGTGCTGCGATCACGGCGATCACCAGAATGGTGGTGAAGATCACGTTGCGGATCATCGGAGTGATGGTCTGCACCCGGGCGGCGTTGACCCGGCGTCCCCGGGATTCAACGGTGGATGTCAGCCCACGCTGAATCGCAGTGTCGGCGAGGATCCAGGCCAGCCAGGCAAGCAGCCCGGTGACGGCGACCGCGAGTAGGGTCTGGCCAACCCGTGCCCACAGGGTTTCCTGTCCGAAGCCGAACAGGGAGCCGCCCCAGATCCACAGGGACAGCTCAAGGAACGTCGTCCAGACCACCAGGTGCGCGACGGTATAGCCGAACCGCTCAAGCCGTTGCTGATACAGGGACACCCGCCGCAGCCGACGATCCAGCCGTTCGCCGTGGTGGTTGATGAGCCCGGTGATCACCACGGCCGCGATGAGCAGAGCGATGCAGGCGATGCCACGGGCGAGTACCTCGCCGGGCTCCCCGGCGGCGACGACCACAGTCAGCAGTGACATGAGCACCAGCACCAGTGCCGGCAGGTGCCAGAAGCGGCTGATCGCGCGCAGGATCTCGTTGGTGGTGGTGTTGCTCTGGCGTCGGGGATAAGGGCGGTTGTAGATCAGGTGGCGGATGGGGCGCCGCAGCCGGAGCACGAAATCCCCGGCCAGCAGCGTGGCCAGGCCGCTGATCGCCAGCGCCAGGAACTCCGCCAGCGATGCCCCCAGGAGTTCCTCGATGGTGCTCGATCCCAGGGCATCCGCACCGGCGACCAGTACACCCAGCAGGAACAGGCGCGGTAGTCCCCGCAGACGCAGGATGGCAACGGCGGGACGCCGGTGGCCACGGCCGAACAGTGCCAGCAGAAGTTCGCCGATCAGCGACACTGAGCGGCCGATGAGCGCGGCGTAGGCGAGGACCACCGCGGCCAGACGCCCCGGTGTTGCCGGCACAAGCTGCAGGGCACCGAGCAGCAAACCGAAGGCCAGCGCCCAGGGTGTCAGGCGCCGGAACAGGTGGGCAGCGAGCAGCCAGGCGCGCGGTTCGCCGGGGAGTTGGCGCGGCCAGCCGCGGGCGTCCGAGACGCGCCGGGCGAGAAACAGGCCGAGCACGAGGGCCGCGAACCACAGCGCCGCCAGGATGCCGGCATCGACGGAGAACGCGGTCAGCGTTCCAGGGTCGGCCTGTGACGCGATTCCGCCGACATCCTCCCAGGCCTGTTCCGATCGCTCCGCCCAGGCCTCCATGACGGTGGTGTCCGTGGTGACATCACCGCCGAACTCGTCCATGGCGGTGCCCAGCGCCTCCAGCAGACCACTACCGGGTGTGACCTGGGGGTCGTCGTCGGCCTTGTCGATGGCCGCGCGCAACTCCTTGAGGTCCTGCAACAGCTCGCCGCGCTCCTCCGCGTCGTCCAGGGTGGCGATGACGCGGTCCAGGCTGTCGCGCAGCTCGTCCCGGTCCTCGGTCCCGAGCTCGTCGCTGACGTCGTCGTCGGCCAGGTCCGCGAGATCAACGGTCTGCGCACCCGCTGTCGGTGCGAAGGCCAGGATGAACAGCAGCACCATGGTGAGCGGTTGTGTGCGCTGCAGAATCTGGCGGATCAAGGGCGCGATCCTGTGCAT
The DNA here is from genome assembly GCA_007133445.1 of Aquisalimonas sp. Next base: position 4,529 of record SLMR01000191.1, read on the forward strand.
TCGATACTCCGTGGTCGATTGTAAGGTGGGTGTAAGGTTGCATGGTGCATGCTTATGGCGTAAATGGGTGGGCAGGCGCACCGGCCGCGTGAGCGAAGGTGCGCGGTAGTGACCCCGGTGGTGGAGCGGTCGCGGGAATGCGTGCCAGAGCGCCGCGGCCGTTTTGCGGGGAGCCGGGACGCGAAGGGCCATCCCAGGGAGGGGATGGCCCTTGGCGATTTTGCTGTAGGCCAGTGACGGCTTCGCGGAGAGGGTTGAGATCATGATAAGAGCAAGACATTGGCTAATGGGTGCCGCGAGCGTGCCGCTGGCGCTGGGAGCGGCCGGGACCGTAACGGCGGATACCCGTGCGGTTTACGAGACACCAGACGGTGAGTTCGTCGTCGAGTACCGTGATGCGGACAACCTGCGGCTGGCCGTTCCGGGTGAGGAACAGCAGTTCCTGGTCATCTCTGATGGCGACGGCTACGTTCTCGGTCGTGATGATCAGGGTTGGTACGCCATCGACGTGGAGCAGCTTGCCGAACTGGCGGCCGACGAGGACTCCGCCGCGCCGGACGTGCGTGTGGAGGCCACCGGCGAGGAACGCATGGTCGCGGGGATCGTCGGTCAGGTGTATGACCTGGAAGAAGGCGACAGCTGGGCCGACGACTGGCAGAAGGTGGATCAGGTGGTGCTCAGTGATGACAGCCGCCTGAGCGGAATCGGCACTGCGTTTCAGCGCGTGGCGGAGGTGTTCGAGGGCATGGAGCAGGACGTCGAGATGGTGGGCGTGGGGCAGGTGGATACCGCCGACTACGCGCTGCTCCGTTCCAGCGACATGGAAATGACCTCCTTCAGCTCCGACACCCTGCCGGACCAGAACTTCCAGCTGCCACCGGATGTGCGTCATCGGGATCTCATGGCGGAGGCCGAGGAGGCTGCCGAGGGTGATGCGCCTGAGGAAGAGGGCGACGATGAACCGGGCTGGCTGAGTCGCCAGATTCGTGGTACCGGCGAGGATGCCCGGGATGATGCCGCCGACGAAACCCGCGGCGAGACCCGGGACCGGGTGCGCGACGGGGTGCGCAGTCTGTTCGACTGACCGCTGAGCTGAGCTGAGCTGAGCTGCGCTGGCCAGGCCAGAGTGCACCTCCGGGCGCGAAATCCCCGCGCCCGGAGGCAGTATCTATTGCCGCAGGAGCGCCTCGCGGACGAAGTGCATGCGATCCTGGCCGAAGAACATCTCGTCGCCCACGAAGAATGTCGGTGCCCCGAACACGCCGCGGTCCACGGCCTCATCGGTGTTGGCCCGGAGCCGATCCTTCACGTCCTGGCGATTGACGGCCTCCTGAAACTCGTCCGCGCTGATGCCAGCCTCGCCTGCGAGGCGCGTGAGCACCTCCGGATCCTCCAGGTCCTGGTCGTGCACCCAGAATCCTTCGAACATGGCCCGCACATACTCAGGGAATTCCGGGCGGTCCAGGAAGGCCACGGCCCCGCGCAGCGCCGTCATGGTGTTGACCGGATGGCGCGACGGGTAGCGGAACGGCACCCCGTAGTGTTCAGCGCAGCGCGCGAAATCCTGTCGCATGTAGCGCCCCTTGGCGGGAACACTCGGTGGCGGCGTGTTGCCCTGAGCCTTCATCACTGCACCGAGCACCATGGGACGGTAGAGAATTTCTGCCTCGGTGTCACGAATGAGCGCCGGCAACTGGGTCCAGGCCAGGTAGCTTGCGGTGCTCACGAAGTCGAAGAAGAATTCCGCCTGTCGCGTCATTTGGTCGCTCCCTTGTCGCGTAGGATAGGCGCCGCGGCTCGCTGGCAGGGCGCATCGCCCAGTCAGGGTAAGCGTTCGTGGTGAAGACGGATAGGGGGTGGCAGGAGCGCTTTGCGAACTCCGACGCCCTGGCGATGCGATTGTCGCCAGGGCGAACGGTTGGAGCGGGGCGTCAGCCCTTCGGCCGGAACGCTAGTACCGGGCAGTTGATGCCGTGGACTACGTCCCGCGCCACGCTGCCGAAGGCGAGTTTACGCATGCCCGTGTGACCGTGGGTGGTCATTGCCACCATGGCACCCGGGTAGCTTGCCACGTATTCGGCGATGGCCTTGGCCGGATCCTTGCCATGGAGCACGTCCCAGTTGGAGTCCAGCCCGTGCCGCTTGTGTATGTCCGCGGCCTTGGACTGCAGGTACCCGGTTTCCGCGGCGTCCTGGGTTGCGGCCATCTGGTGGGCTTCCGGTGACTGCACCTGAACCAGCATCAGGCTCGCCTTGGTGGCCTTGGCCAGGGACGCGGCCTGATCGATGATCGCTTCGGACAGGGTTGAACCATCCAGGCAGACCAGAATCGTGTTCAACGGGCCCTGCCAGTCTGCGCTGAACTGGGGGCCGGTCAGTACCACCGGCACATCGGACCCGTTCAGGATGTCACTGGCAACGCTGCCCAGCAGAATGTCCCCGATTGCGTTACGGGCATGGGTCGCCATGCATACCATGGCGTCCGGGGAGTCGCGGATCACCCGCATGAGCGTCCCGTCTTCTTCGCCGATGGGCACCGTGTTGAGGTCCGCGTGAAGGACGGTAATCCTGGGGCTCGCGATACCGCGCCGTTCCGCCTCTTTCTCCAGATTGCCGCGGCGCTGCCCGGTGTCCGACTCCCGGGGCACGATGGAGACGATGTGCACTCCGCGGCCGGTCTGCCGCGCCAGTACGTTGGTTGGCGTGAGTGCGGCGAGGGAGCGCGGACTCCACTCCACGGGGACGATAATTTCCTGGTTGCTCATGGCGAAACTCCTCCTGGGTTGTTGTTCGGTGCCCGGACCGTCCGGCATTTATTCTTCAACGTACTGTGACTCAGGAGAATCGCAGTACTCTTGATCGGGATCAATAGATCGCACGCTGAATCTGCTTGTAATGGGCGCCGGCCTCACCATGTCTGTTCAGTGAACGAGGTTATACAGGAGGTTCCCATGCCCCGCTCCACCGTTCCCCAGCACGACATCAATCCGCCGGATCCGCCGTCGCCGCTGGACCGCATGGTGCGCGTGGCAATCGGGCGCGCCACCATGGGCCTTTCTCCGGCGGCGCTGCACCTGGCCTACCTGGACTGGGCTGTCCATCTGGCCAGCGCACCGGGCAAGCAGATGCAGTTGGTGGACAAGGTGCTGCGCAAGGCCGGTCGCTTCGCTCACTACGCGATGCATTGCCAGGATGCCGACAGCGTCCCGTGTATCGAGCCGCTACCCCAGGACCGGCGCTTTTCCGCACCGGAGTGGCAGCAGTGGCCATTCAACCTCGTCCACCAGTCCTTCCTGCTGACCCAGCAGTGGTGGCACAACGCCACCACCGGTGTCCGCGGCGTGACACCCCACCATGAGGAAATGGTCAACTTCGTGGGGCGGCAGGTGCTGGACATGTTCTCGCCCAGCAATTACCTGCACACCAATCCGGAGCTGCTGCGTCAGACCACGGAAGAGGGCGGCGCCAACCTGACACGCGGCGCACGTTACTTCTGGGAGGATCTGCAGCGGACCGTCAGCGGTGCCCCGCCGGCCGGTGTCGACGACTACGTCCCGGGCCAGAACGTGGCGGTGACGCCCGGCAAGGTGGTCTACCGCAACCGGCTCATGGAACTGATCCAGTACGAACCCGCCACCGGCCGCGTTCATCCCGAACCGGTGCTGATCGTCCCGGCGTGGATCATGAAGTACTACATCCTCGACCTGAGCCCCGAGAACTCCCTGGTGCGCTACCTGGTGGAGCAGGGCTACACGGTATTCGCCATTTCGTGGAAGAATCCGGACCACAACGACCGTGATCTCGGCCTGGACGATTACCGGCGATCGGGGGTGATGGCCGCCCTGCAGGCCATCAACGGCATCGTGCCCGAAAAGCCCGTTCACGGGGTTGGCTACTGCCTCGGTGGCACGCTGCTGATGATTGCTGCGGCGGCCATGGCCCGGAAAGGGGACGACCGCCTGGCTAGTCTGACCCTCTTTGCCGCGCAGGCGGATTTCCTGGAGCCGGGGGAGCTGGGCCTGTTCATCGACGACAGCCAGGTCACCTTCCTCGACGACATCATGTGGGAGACCGGTTACCTGGACGGCCGGCGGATGGCGGGGGCCTTTCAGATCCTGCGCTCGCAGGACCTGGTCTGGTCGACCTCGGTGAAGCAATATCTTCAGGGCGAGCGCTACGCCATGAACGACCTCATGGCCTGGAACGCCGACGCCACCCGCCTGCCCTACCGCATGCACAGCGAATATCTGCAGCGGCTGTATCTGGAGAATGAGTTCGCCGACGGCGTGTTCGAGGTGGACGATGACGCCGTGCACCTGTCCGACGTCAAGGTGCCGTTCTTCGTGGTGGGCACCGAGAAGGATCACGTGGCGCCCTGGCGGTCGGTGTACAAGATCAACCGTATGGCCCGCAGTCCGGTGACCTTCCTGCTGACCAACGGCGGCCACAATGCCGGTATCGTCAGTCCGCCAGACCACCCGCGCCGGCGCTATCGCGTGCATACGCGTCAGCCCGAGGATCTGCTGTTGCATGCCGGCGATTTCGTCGAGCAGACGCCGGTGCGTGAGGGGTCCTGGTGGCCGGAATGGCTGGCCTGGTTGCAGGCGCGGTCCGGCAACAAGGTGAAGCCGCCGACGATGGGGGCGCCGGAACAGGGCTATGCGCCTCTATACGATGCGCCGGGAAAGTACGTTCACCAGAAATGACCTGGGCCGGCGCCGCTCCCGCGAGATCGGAAGGCGGCGCCGGGCTGCGCTCAGCCCGCCAGGCCTGACATGCGATTCAGCCGCTCCCGGATCAGTGCCTGCGCATCGCGCATGATGCGGTCGACCAGTTCGCCGCAGGTGGGAATGTCGTGGATCAGGCCCTGGACCTGGCCGGCGGACCAGACGCCATGGTCCGGGTCGCCCTCCTCGTAGACGACCTTGCCGCGCTGGCCGGAGACCAGAGGGGCCAGGTCCTCGATGGTGGCATCGCCGCGCGCCTCGATCTCCCGGACCTCCTGGCTGACGGCGTTGCGTGCCACACGCGAGGTGTTGCGCAGGGTGCGCATGATCAGATCCGTGGCGCGCTCGTCATTGGCCACGATCTGCTCCTTGATGCGCTGATGGATCGGGGCCTCCTGGGTGCAGAGGAAGCGGGTTCCCATGTTCATGCCTTCGGCGCCCAGGGCAAGGGCCGCCACCAGCCCCCGCGCGTCGGCGAACCCCCCGGAGGCCACCAGTGGGATGTTCACCCGGTCGGCGGCGGCCGGAATCAGAACCAGGCCGGGCACGTCGTCCTCGCCGGGGTGGCCGGCGCACTCGAAGCCGTCGATGGAGATGGCATCCACGCCCAGTTGCTCGGCCTTCACCGCATGGCGCACGGCCACGCACTTGTGGATCACCTTGATGCCGTGGCGCTTGAATTCGTCAATGTGTTCCTTGGGGTTGTTGCCCGCCGTCTCGACGATCCCCACCCCGGCCTCGATGATCGCCTGGCGGTACTCGGCGTAGGGCGGCGGGTTCAGCGACGGCAGAATGGTCAGATTGACCCCGAATGGCCGGTCGGTCATCTCGCGGCAGCGTCGGATCTCCTGTTCCAGGGCTTCGGGCGTGGGTTGTGTCAGCGCGGTAATGAATCCCAGCGCCCCGGCATTGGCCACGGCAGAGACCAGCTCCGCCTTGCCCACCCACTGCATGCCGCCCTGAATGATGGGGTGTTCGATACCGAACGCTTCCGTAAAACGTGTCTGCAGCACGGGTGCTCTCCTTGGTCTTTCGAAGGGTCGGTATGCTGACAGAACCGGGCCGGCAATGGGAGGCCGTCGCAAACCCGGTTCACTTGCAGGTTCAGTTGTAACGTCGAGGCAGTCCCAGAAGCTGTTCCACTGGCGGGGCGCCGTCGAGTTCCAGCGAGCCGTCGCCGTTGAGCAGGGTGCCGGCGCGGTCTGCGACCAGCCATTGCCGTCCCCACTCCGGGATGGAGCCCCGTTGCTCCATCTCCCGAAGCACCTGCAGCAGATCTTCCGCCGCTTCCGGCGGCAGCCATTCCGGGGCGCTGGCGGGGCCTTCGAGATGGTCCAGTTGCGGGCCCACGAAACCATGCCAGCGCACCGGAGCAATGCGCATGCCCATTGCGATGAGCAGCCGTCGCATGGCGGGCGTCAACCGGCTTCGCAGGACCAGCGTCGAGAGCGCGGCGGGGGTGGGTGGCCCCGCAGCCGGGGGGGCGGTGTGTGTAGGGGTCTGCATAGGGCTTCTCCTGGTGTCATCCCTGGTTGAGAAGCCGTCGCGGGGTTGGCGGATGGTGCAGGCACCGGACCGCGGAACCTTGGCGCGAGGCTCCCGTCGTGTCTTCGGCGGTATTCGGGCTCGGCGAGCACGCTCGCCATACCGTTGCGCGACAGCCCCGGATTCTCACCGGTGTTCCCCGCTGGGCTCATCATGTTGTGTGCCCATGAAGACGGAGCCCAACATATAGGCTGGGCTCCGTGGCTGCAACCCCTCGCAGACCCCGGTCGGCACGGTGGTCGCGCGCCGGCGCGGACGTTAGACTCACACCCCTTCTGCCAACAGGGTGACGAACGCATGGCTGCCTCCGCACCGGACTGGAACTGGCTGCAATTCGACGTTGCCGGCGTGCGCGCCCTGCTGGAGCACGCCGAACGCTGCGCCCGGCACGAGCCAACCCCGGATCAGATGCTGGAGGCGCGGTTTCGTCGCGCCGATGCGCCCAAACCGCCCCGAGGCGAGCTGCCACCACGGGAGCACCTGGCGCTGGATGCCGTGCCGGCAGGGTTGCATGTGATTGTGGGCAACGGGCTTTACCTGACCAGCAACGGTGGTGACGGCCGGCCCCCGGAGCGGCTGTATGCCCCCGGGTGCCGCCCGGACACAGACCACGGCTGGGCCGCCGCCGTGGAGCGTGTCGCGGGGGTGGAGCGGCAGGTGCTGTTCCTCCCGGCCGATGCCGTGCGCGAGGTGCTCGACGAGGCCGGTGAGCAGGTGTGGCTCGGGCTTTGTCGGGACGAGGAGGGTTTCGGCGTGGAGCAGTACGGTCTCGCCCCGACGCCCGAGGCGCATGCGTAAGGCCTATTCGGTTCCGGCTGATCCGGTGGAGCGGGAGCTGGTCGTGCGCAAGAGCCGTTTCATAGCGCGTGCTCTGGCGGTGACCGACCGCGACGCCGCCCTGGCGGCCGTGGCGGCGGCCAGGGCAGAGCATCCGGACGCGCGCCATCATTGCTGGGCCTATCTGATCGGTGATCCGGAGGCTGCGAGCACCGCTGCCACCGATGATGACGGTGAACCCGGCGGCACCGCCGGACGGCCGATACTCAACGTGATCCAGCACAAGGGCATCGGCGACGTGCTGGTGGTGGTCATCCGCTACTTCGGTGGTATCAAGCTCGGTGCCGGAGGTCTGACACGCGCCTACAGTCAGGCCACCGAGGCGGCGCTTGCGGAGCTGCCGGTGACGCTGCACGAGGCCACGCGCCGGGTCACCCTGGCGCTGGATTTCAGCCATGAGCAGGCAGTCCGTCACTGGAGCGCCGAGCAGGGCGCACGGGTTGACTCCGTCCACTATGCTGATGGTGTACTAATGGACCTGATCGTGCCGGAACGCATGACCGACGCGTTGCATGCGTTCTGTGCCGCCCGCGGTGTGGCCGTGAACGATGAACAGGCAGAGGGATGAACGAGTCCGAGCGCAAACATCTGGAACATGAACTGAACGCGAATCTGGGGCGCGCCTGCGAATCGGCCCGTCGGGAGATTCCCGGGTTCCAGTGGGTGACGCACGTCATGGAGTACAACGAAGTCGCCACGAACATTCATGTGGTCTGGGTGTTCGACAGCAACCGGCACCTGGCCGAAGCCCTGCGGGCCGGCCAGGAAGCCTACCTGAACCACCTGACGGAAACCGCCCTGGAAGCCTCCGGAGTGGCTGTGGGCGATATTCGTCAGCACGTCGATTTCGACAGCGAGGAAGAATGCGCCCGTGCCCACGGGGGTGACTGGAAACTGCGCCTCACCGCCGAGCCCGACACCATACACTGACACCGCCGGTTGCTCCTGCGGGGTTGTGATTGCTGCCCATCGTCGCCATCCCCGTTCCATGAGCGACAACGCGCCGAGGTAAACCGTGCCCCCGCTGCTGATCCTGCTACTGCTTCTCATCATCGTTCCGTTGGTGGAGATCTACATCCTCATCGAAGTGGGGCAGGCCATCGGTGCACTGAGCACCATTGGCCTGTGCGTCCTCACGGCGGTGATCGGCGGTTTGTTGCTGCGCCAGCAGGGGGTGGAAACGCTGCGGCGTGCCCAGCTCAATCTGGACCGCGGCGCCGTTCCGGCAGTGGAGATGTTCGAAGGCCTGGCCCTGGGGCTGGGCGGAGTGCTTCTCCTGACGCCGGGGTTCGCCACCGATCTGATCGGGTTTGCCTGCCTGATACCGTTCACCCGGCGTTTGCTTATCCACGTGCTGATGCGTCGGGTGCATGTGCAGTACGGCCCCATCGAGGGGCAGACGCGACGACCACCGCCGGAAGGACAGGATGCTATCGAGGGTGAGTACCGACGTAATGACCCCGACAACGACGGGCGTTGACAGACCGGGCCGGGAACACGTTCGATAGGGCGGTGTCACAGCCGCAGGTGAAGTCTGATTGTCATGCGGCCGTTGCCGCCGAGAAGCCTGGAGTTCGTATGAGTACAGGATGGAAAGCAGTGTGCGCGACCGTTGCATTTGCCTTCCCAGTGGCGTTGGTTGCCCTGGACAGTCCGCAGCCGGGGGCAGGCTCCGCAGCAGACAGGGCGCCCGGTGACGGGCAGATGCAGCCGGGCATGGGTGGGCCGGAGCAGCAGCCAGGCGCTGCCGGTCAGCCGGGCGGTGAAGAGGCCGACCCGGGCCCGCCGGTGCGTGAGCGTATCCGGGAACAGCAGCAGGCGGGCGAGGACCCACACCAGTCCCGGCCGGATGATGGTCTGAGTGGCTCGGGACCAGGCGCCGATGGTGGCATGGGCGCCGGGCAACCCGGCGCAGCGGGAAGTGAGCAGCCTGGCGGTGCCGGTCAGCCGCAGGGCGCGCCGGGGCAGCAGGGTCAGGCGCCCGGGCAACAGGGCGAAACGCCTGGGCAGCAAGGGGCGACGCCCGGGCAGACCGGTGAGGCCCAGGGCGCCGCGCCGGGACAGCAGGGCGCAACGCCGGGTCAGACCGGGGCCGCCCCCGGTCAGCCGCCGGGGCAGCAGCCTGGGGGACAGCAACCGGGCGAGCAGCAGCCCGGCAGTGCCGAGCGCGGCGCCCAGCAGCCACCGGGAGCCGGCGAGCAACCCGGTCAGCCAGGCGCGCAACAGCCACCAGGGCAGGTGCCTGGCGGCAGCCCCGGTATGGAGTAAACGCGCCAGCAAGGGGGCACGAGAAAGCCGGTCATGGACCGGCTTTTTTCATTCCGATCGGAATGAAAAGGGTTTGTTGCGCTGCCGCAATGCGTTTGCTATATTGCAACGCAACAAAGGCAGAGGGCCTTTGCAGAACCCGGCAAACCATTGGAGGTTGAGCATGAGCAACGAAACCGTTACCCAGATGCAGAAGCAGTTCGATAGCACGTTCGGTGCCCCGGCGCGCTCCTACGCCAGCATGGTGCTGGACCACGTGGAGCAGCTGGCGAACCTGCAGTTCGAAGCTGCCAAGGCCTACGCCGAGACCGGCGTGCAGCAGGCCCGCGCCGCCCTGGACGTGAAGGATCCGTCCGACGTGCGCGCCTACGTCGAGAACCAGCAGAAGGTGGCCAAGGAACTGGGCGAGCGCCTGAAGGGCGACGCCGAGAAGGTCGTGTCCCTGAACCAGGCTTTTGCGCAGAGCGCGCAGAAGTTTGCCCAGGACAACGCTCAGAACGTGGCCAAGGCCGCCGGTCAGAGCAAGTAAGCGCGACACACCAGGCGCTGATATCACCGCCACCCCGAAGGGTGGCGGTTTTTTTTTGGTCAGCCCGCGTCGCTCATCAGACCCATGAACGGGCGGATGGAGAAGTACAGGATCAACCCGATGATCCCCAGATACAGCAGATACCGGAGCGGATCGCGCAGAAAGAGCGTCAGGAACGTTTCCTGGGTGCCGGCCCGACGGCGTTCTTCGTAGTCCGAGCGTGCCTGTCTCTGGCGCTGCCTCTGGTAGTTGTCCAGCAGTGACCGCACGCGCGGGTAGTCATCGACTTCCCGGAGCCAGATCGCGCCCATGCTGAGCCCCCAGCGATTGGGCGGTGTCTCGTAGTAATCCACGGCGTGCTGCCGCAGCAGATCCCGTACCTCTTCCGCCTCGTCATCCGGGACGCCGCGCAGGTTCATCA
>SLMR01000338.1 GCA_007133445.1 Aquisalimonas sp.
GTGGCGGCCGGGGCGATTGCGAAGAAATGGCTGGCGGAGCGCTTTGGCGTACACATCCGCGGGTATCTCTCCCAGCTTGGTCCCATTCCGCTGCAGCTGCGCAGCTGGGAAGAGGTGGAGCAGAACCCCTTCTTCTGTGGCGATCCGGACCGGGTGCCGGAACTGGAAGCGTACATGAACAGGTTGCGCAAGGATCTGGACTCGGTGGGCGCCGAGGTCACTGTGCTGGCCGAGGGCTGCCCGCCTGGCTGGGGGGAACCGGTGTTCGACCGCCTGGACGCGGACCTTGCCCACGCAATGATGAGCATCAACGCCGTCAAGGGCGTGCAGATCGGAGCCGGCTTCGATGCCGTGAGTCAGCGCGGCACCGAGCACCGGGACGAGCTCACGCCGGACGGCTTCCTGGGTAACAACTCCGGCGGCGTCCTCGGCGGCATTTCCACCGGGCAGGACGTGGTGGCGTCCATTGCCCTGAAACCCACCTCCAGCATCGTCACCCCGGGGCGCTCCATTAACACCGCCGGACAGCCCGTGGAGGTGGTCACCAAGGGCCGTCACGATCCCTGCGTGGGCATTCGCGCCACGCCCATTGCCGAGGCGATGATGGCCCTGGTGCTCATGGATCACGCCCTGCGCCATCGCGCCCAGAACGGTGACGTCACGCCGCCGCTGACACCGATTCCCGCGGAACCGGGCCGCCGGGGCGAGTAGGGCGTGCCCGCCGCGCTACCCTACTGGCGGCTATCCGCCTTCTACTGCTTTTTCTTCGCCGTCCTCGGCGGTCTCGCGCCCTACTGGGGGCCGTACCTGAAGGCGGAAGGGTTCTCCGCGGCCCAGATCGGCCAGCTCATCGCCATCCTTCACGCCACCAAGATCGTCGCGCCGAACGTCTGGGGCGTGATCGCCGACCGCACCGGCCGGCGCATGGCGGTGGTGCGTATCGGCGCGCTGGCGGCACTGGTGTGCTTTGCCGGCGTGCTGCTGGGCAGCGGCTTCTGGTGGATCGCCCTGGTCATGGCGCTGTTCAGCTTCTTCTGGAACGCTGCGCTGCCCCAGTTCGAAGCCAACACCATGAACCACCTGGGTCAGGCCGATCACCGCTACAGCCGCATACGGCTCTGGGGCTCGGTGGGGTTCATCATCTCGGTGGTGGGGTTCGGCGAACTCATTGACCGTTTCGGCGTGCACATCCTCCCCTGGATGCTGCTGGTGCTGTTCGCGGGGCTGTGGGTGTCCAGCCAGCTGGCGCCGGAAGCGCGGCAACCGGCCCAGCAGCGCTACAGCGACCCGATCCTGCGCGTGCTCCTGCGCCCCGACGTGATCGGGTTCTTCCTCGCCTGCTTTCTGCTCAAGGCAAGCCACGGGCCCTACTACGCCTTCTTCAGCATCTACCTGGAAGATGCGGGTTACAGCAGCAGCATGATCGGTATTCTCTGGGCCGTGGGCGTGGTGGCGGAAATCCTGCTGTTTCTGGTGATGCACCGGTTGTTGCCACGCTTCGGTGCCCGCTGGCTCATGACCGTGGCGATGCTGCTCTCCGCGCTGCGCTGGGTACTCATCGCCGTCGCCCCGCAACTGCTGCCGGTGCTGCTGTTCGCCCAGGCGCTCCACGCCGCCTCCTTCGGCGTCTACCATGCCGTGGGCATCGCCCTGGTGAATCGCTACTTCGTGGGCAGCAACCAGGGGCGCGGACAGGCGCTCTACAGCAGCATCACCTTCGGCGCCGGCGTCGCCGTCGGCAGCCTGGCCAGCGGCCTGCTCTGGGATGCCCTCGGCGGCAGCATGACCTTCTACCTCGGCGCCCTGGCCGCGGGCCTCGCAGCGGTGATCGCCATGGCGAGCCTGCCCGGTCGCCACGCCGAAGAGCCGGTGCCGGCCTGACCGGTGCGCCCCTGCGCTTGGGGACCGCGTAGGGTGCATCTTGATGCACCGCCAACAGGCCCTGGTACACCGCCTCGGGCCGCATGGCGGGAGAAAGGTGCATCGAGATGCACCCTACGGCCTCGTCGCGGAATCCGTTATACTTGCGGGTTTGCAAGCAGTCCGAAATCGGGAATGGCTACGGCCGGGTGAGAGATATGGCAGGCAAGACCCTCTACGAGAAGCTCTGGGATGACCACGTCGTTCGTGACAACGAAGACGGCACCTCGCTTCTGTACATCGACCGTCAACTGGTGCATGAAGTGACCTCGCCGCAGGCCTTCGAAGGGCTGCGCCTGGCCGGCCGGCAGCCCTGGCGCATCGACGCCAACCTGGCGGTGACCGACCACAATGTGCCCACTACCGACCGCAGCCAGGGCATCGCCGACCCGGTGTCCAAGCTGCAGGTGGATACCCTGGACGACAACTGCCGCACCTACGGGATCGTCCAGTTCGGCATGACCGACCCGCGCCAGGGCATCGTGCACGTGATCGGCCCGGAGCAGGGCGCCACCCTGCCGGGCATGACCATCGTCTGCGGCGACTCGCATACCTCCACCCAGGGCGCGCTGGGCGCCATGGCGTTCGGGATCGGCACCTCCGAGGTGGAGCATGTGCTCGCCACCCAGACCCTGGTGCAGAAAAAGAGCAGGACCATGTTCATCGACGTGGACGGTGAACTCGGCCCAGGCGTGACCGCCAAGGACATCATCCTGCACATTATCGGCACCATCGGCACGGCGGGTGGCACGGGCTACGCCATCGAGTACGGCGGCTCCGCCATCCGCAACCTGGGCATGGAGGGGCGGATGACCATCTGCAACATGTCCATCGAGGCCGGCGCCCGCTGCGGCATGATCGCCGTGGACGACACCACCATCGACTACATCGCCGACCGTCCCTTCTCGCCCACCGGCGAGCAGTGGGAGCAGGCGGTGGCGTACTGGAAGACCCTGCACAGTGACCCGGACGCCGAGTTCGACAAGGTGGTGCGCATCAACGCCGCCGACATCGAACCACAGGTCTCCTGGGGCACGTCACCGGAGATGGTCGTGCCCGTTAGCGGCAAGGTGCCGAACCCGTTCAAGGAGACCGACGACGCCAGGCGCAGCGCCTACGCGCGGGCGCTCGAGTACATGGATCTCGAGCCGGAGACACCCATGAAGGATATCCGGCTCGACAAGATCTTCATCGGCTCCTGCACCAACGCGCGCATTACCGACCTGCGGGCGGCCGCGACGGTGGTGGAAGGCAAGCGCATCGCCGACAACATCAAGCTGGCCATGGTGGTGCCCGGCTCCGGCCTGGTGAAGAAGCAGGCCGAGGACGAAGGCCTGGACCGTATTTTCAAGGATGCCGGGTTCGAGTGGCGCGAGGCGGGCTGCTCCATGTGCCTGGGCATGAACCCGGACCAGCTCTCCCCCGGCGAGCGCTGCGCGTCCACATCCAACCGCAACTTCGAGGGCCGGCAGGGGCAGGGCGGCCGCACGCACCTGGTGAGCCCCGCCATGGCCGCGGCCGCCGCTGTGGCCGGCCACTTCGTCGACGTCAGGGATATCTGAGATGGAACCGTTCAGTCAGCACAAGGGTCTGGTGGCGCCGCTGGAGCGCAGCAACGTGGACACCGACGCCATCATCCCCAAGCAGTTTCTCAAGTCCATCAAGCGCACCGGCTTCGGGGATAACCTCTTCGACGAGCTGCGCTACCTGGACCACGGCGAGCCGGGGCAGGACTGCAGTCAGCGGCCGAAGAACCCGGATTTCGTGCTCAACCAGGAGCGCTATCAGGGGGCCACCGTGCTGCTCACGGGGCGCAACTTCGGTTGTGGCTCCTCCCGGGAGCACGCGCCCTGGGCGCTCAAGGACTACGGATTCCGGGCCATCGTCGCCCCCAGTTTCGCCGACATCTTCTATAACAACTGCATCAAGAACGGCCTGCTGCCGGTGGTGCTGCCGGAGGAGACCGTGGAGCGGCTGTTCCGCGAGGTGGAGGCAACGCCGGGGTACGAGCTGGCGGTGGATCTGCCGAACCAGACGGTCACCACGCCGTCCGGCGAGAGTTTCCCGTTCGAGATCGACGGCTTCCGCAAGCACATGCTGGAACAGGGCCTCGACGAGA
>SLMR01000392.1 GCA_007133445.1 Aquisalimonas sp.
AGGTCTTCATGCCGTCGCGCCGCACCCGGACTTCCGAGGGTTCGCCCTCGGCGATGCGCACGCCGTGGACGGCGTACTGGTACTCCCGCCAGCGCCCCTGCCCCGGTTCACCGTCATAGCGGCGCCCATCCAGGAGCACCAGGTACTGGTCACCGGTATCCGGGTCCGCCTCCACATAGCCGGAATCGGCGGTGAGCAGGATCTGCTCGCCGCCCTGGCGCGTCTGCAGAAAGACGTTGCGCATGCGCTCGCCGTCGTCGGAGAAGCGCTCGATGTAGAACATGCCGTCGGCCTGGCTGGACTGGATGAAACGCCCGGGACGAATGGCCTGGATCTCCACCTGCTCCTGGGCCAGCTGCTCCGCCTCGCGCCCTTCCCGGGCGGCCCATGGGCCCATGTCCAGCGCCATCCAGGCAATGATCAGCGTCAACGGCGCCGCCAGGGCGAACAGCGCCTTGTAGAGCTCGCGGGGGCCGATGCCGCAGGCGCCCAGGGCGGTCATCTCGCTGTCCCGGTACAGCCTCCCGAGGGCGAGAATCACGCCCAGGAAGAAGCTTCCGGGAACGGCCAGAGCGAGGTAGCTCAGCGCCTTGTAGCCCATGAGCTGCATGACCATGTCACCCGGGATCGCGCCGCTGGCGGCATCTCCCAGATAGCGCACCAGGCGGTTGGTGAACAGCACCGCGGTCAGCACCACCGTCACGGCCAGCCAGGCCAGGCCGATCTCGCGGATCAGATAGCGGGCAACAATGGACAGCCCCACGTCGCGTTCATCTCCTTCGCCGCCGGGAGCACCCCGGGAATCACGGCGCAATCTGCGTTAGACTGCGCAGCGATACCGGGATGCGGCACCAAGACTGAGTGCGCAGGATACCAGCCGCGCACTCTGCATGTTGCCAGGACATCACCAAGGCCGAGGAGTTGCACATGGAATACGCCGTCAAGAGCGGGAATCCGGAAAAGCAGCGCTCCGCCTGCGTGGTGGTGGGCGTGTTCGAGAATCGACGGCTCAGCCCCGCGGCGCAGCAGCTCGACCAGGCTTGCGATGGCCAGCTCAGTCAGCTCGTCCGGCGCGGGGACATGGACGGGCGCAAGGGGCAGTCGCTCATGCTCCACCGGGTGCCGGGACTGGTTTGCGACCGGGTTCTGCTTGTCGGGCTGGGGCGCGAGCGAAGCTGCAACGAGCGCGCCTTCATCACGGCGGTGGAGACCATGGCAGACGCCCTGGGGGACTCCGGCGCCAGCGACGCCACCTGTTACCTTACGGAGATCAACGTCCGCTCCCGGGACGTGTTCTGGCGCATCCGCACCGCCGCTCGCACCATCGAGACCCGGTTCTACCGGTTCGACCGCCTGAAGACGGACCAGGACGATATCCCGCGCCCGAATCTGCGCCGCGTGACCTTCAGCGTGCCCAGCCGGCGCGAACTTCCCGGCGGCGAACAGGCCGCCAGCGAAGGCGCCGCCATGGGCCGCGGCATGAACCTGGCGCGAGACCTGGGCAACCTGCCGGGCAACTACTGCACCCCGCGCCACCTGGGTGAACAGGCCATGACACTGGCCGACCGGCATCCGCGCATGGAAGTGGAACTGCTGGACGAGGGGGCCATGGAGGAACTTGGCATGGGTGCCCTGCTCGCAGTCTCCCGGGGCAGTCAGGAGGAAGCGCGGCTGATCATCATGCGCTACCGCGGCGCCGATGATGAGGATGCGCCCTACACGCTGGTGGGCAAGGGTATTACCTTCGACACCGGCGGCATCTCGCTGAAACCCGCCGCCGCCATGGACGAGATGAAGTTCGACATGTGCGGCGCGGCCGGCGTCTTCGGCACCCTGTCCGCGGTCGCGGAACTGGAGCTGCCCATCAACGTGGTGGGCATTGTCGCGGCGGCGGAGAACATGCCCGACGGCCGTGCCTACAAGCCCGGGGACGTGGTCACCAGCATGTCCGGCCAGACCATCGAGATCCTCAATACCGATGCCGAAGGGCGCCTGGCGCTGTGCGACGCCCTCACCTACGCCGAGCGGTTCCGCCCTGCAGTAGTGGTGGACATGGCCACCCTGACGGGGGCAGCCATCGTCGCACTGGGGCACCACACCCATGGCCTGATGGGCAACAACGGCGGCCTGGTCAACGAGTTGCTGGCAGCCGGGAAGACGGCGACCGACCGCGCCTGGGAACTGCCTCTCTGGGACGAATACCAGGAGCAGCTCAAGAGCAACTTCGCGGACATGGCCAACATCGGGGGCCAGCCCGCCGGCACGATCACCGCGGGCTGCTTTCTCAGCCGGTTCACGAAAAAGTACCGCTGGGCGCACCTGGATATCGCCGGCACCGCCTGGAAATCCGGGGAGCACAAGGGCGCCACCGGCCGCCCGGTGCCGCTGCTGACCCAGTGGCTGCTGGACCGCACGGCACGGTAGCGGTGACGTGAGCGGGGTGCAGGTGGATTTCCATATACTCGGCACGGCGGACGAACAGGTCCGCCGCGTTTACGCGTGCCGCATCACCGAGAAGGCCCGGGAACGCGGCCACCGGGTGTTCGTGCGCGTCACGGACGACAGCGAGGCCGGTGAGCTGGATACGCTGCTCTGGACGTTCCGCGACCGGAGCTTCCTGCCCCACGCCATCGACGGCCATGGGGCGCCCGAGGAGCCCGTGATGGTCGGTACCGGCGACGTGCCGCTCGGCCAGGCCCCCGATGTGCTGGTGAATCTGGCCCCCGGCATGCCGGCGCAGCCGGCCCGCTACACACGCATTGTCGAGATCGGCGACAATCAGGCGCCTGTTCTGCAGGCGGCGAGGCAGCGCTTTCGCGCCTACCGCGACCAGGGCATGACCCCGGAACACCGGCCCGTGGAGAGCGCATGAGCGGGACGAACGCACCACCGCTCCTGGAGGATGTGGCCATCGACGGCGACACCCTGCGCCGCCAGGGGCTGTGGCTGCCGTTGCGCCCGGTGCCCGACACCGGCCATCGCGTGGACTGGGCGCCGGATCTGCCCGACAACGTCCGCCATACCGCCGAGCGCATCCTGCCGCGGGTGCGCGAGCGCGCGGTGGGCGCGGCGGTGCGTGCCGCCAGACAGCGCCTCGGCACAACCGGCGGCGACGACAACTAGTCGCACCGACCAACGCAAACCCTTGGAACCGCAAACCATCAACAGGCAAGGCATGGACAAGACCTACGACCCGCATCGGATCGAGCAGCGCTGGTACGACACCTGGGAGCGCGGGAACCACTTCGCCCCGTCCGGTGAGGGCTCTCCCTACTGCATCATGATCCCTCCGCCCAACGTCACCGGCACGCTGCACATGGGCCATGCGTTCCAGGACACCATCATGGATGTCCTCACCCGCTACTACCGGATGAGCGGCCGCAACACCCTGTGGCAGCCGGGCACCGACCACGCCGGCATCGCCACGCAGATGGTGGTGGAACGCCAACTCAATGCCGAGGGCAAGACACGGCATGACCTCGGACGCGAGGACTTCGTCCAGCGGGTGTGGGACTGGAAGCATGAGTCCGGCGGCACCATCACCCAGCAGCTCCGCCGCATGGGCGCCTCCGTGGACTGGTCCCGTGAGCGCTTCACCATGGACGACGGCCTGTCCAACGCGGTGCGCGAGGTCTTCGTGCGGCTCCACGAAGAAGACCTGATCTACCGCGGCAAGCGCCTGGTGAACTGGGACCCGGTGCTGCACACCGCTGTCTCGGACCTGGAAGTGGTCTCCGAGGAGGAACAGGGCCACATCTGGCACATGCGCTACCCGCTGGTGGATGGCGACGGCCACGTGGTGGTGGCCACCACCCGCCCGGAAACCATGCTGGGCGACACCGCCGTGGCGGTGCACCCCGAGGACGCGCGTTTCACCGACCTGGTGGGCCGGCGGGTGGAACTCCCCCTGACCGGCCGCACCATCCCCGTGATCGCCGACGAGTACGTGGACCCGGAGTTCGGTTCCGGCTGCGTGAAGATCACCCCTGCCCACGACTTCAACGACTACGCCGTAGGCCAACGCCACGATCTGGAACA
>SLMR01000067.1 GCA_007133445.1 Aquisalimonas sp.
ATCAATGGACGTGCGAAAACCGAAATAGGCTCTGCAGCCGACCTTAGCTGTGGAACTCGGGAGTCCTGTTTTGGCGAGGATGGGTGGCCGGAGCGCATTCCGGAGCCCACGGCCACGATCGAGTTTGAGCTGGCGGATGCTGCGGCTGTCGACGCGGCAGTGCAGGAAATGAAGGAGAGTGGGCAAGAGTTCGTCCATGAAGCCCGCACCGAACCATGGGGGCAGACAGTCGCACGGTTCATGAGCCCCGAGGGTGTATTGGTCGGGCTGAGTTATGCGCCATGGCTCCACGAGTGAAGCACGCGGATGGCTGGCTTTGTCGCTCAGTGAATGGAACGGGAGAGCAACAACATGGAGAACATGAGTGACTGGGTGGTCCAGATACTGGTTATCGTTTCACTGTTCATTCTGTTCGTGTTCATCGCCCATCTGGCGCTAAAGCCTGGTCAGGGGCGCGTGCCTCAACGGCGCGCTTCGAGGCGGCCACGCGCACGCTCCTGGACGGCCGGATTCGGGCCCAGGAAGAAAAAGGCGCAAGCCCTGGAGAGGCGCTTGGCGTCGATCGCCTTTGGAGACAGGGACAGAGCGGAGGCTTTGGTCGAGTATGAGCGTCGGCGTTTCCCCAATCGGGATCGCGCCTTCTTGATGGAATCAGCGATTGAGCGCTGGGAGAGAGATAACAACCGCTGAGCGGACCAGACGCCGGTCCGGGATGCAGGGTCAGGTAGCTGGGTTAATACCCCGAACGCCGTACTGCGTAAAGCTGAACAGGTACTCCTCGTTACGTGCGGCGAACTCTATGTCCTCCATCCATTGTCCCAGGCTATCGGCCGGGAGACCCGCCTGTGCCGCCACGTCCAGACGCGACTGCAGGAAGGGTATCCAGTCTCCAGTCAGGTCAATGTCGACACAGGGAAAGACGGAGAGGTCCACGAAACCGGCGGCGCGGAGCAGCGGGGCGAGTTTGCGCCCCATGCGACCATCGACCTGCCGTTCCACGTTGGCGTGCACGATGCCCCGCGTTATCTCCGGGTCCCCGGGATGGACGATCAGGGTCTCCCAGTCCACTTCGACACACAGAATGCGCCCGCCTGGACGCAGCACCCGGCGCATCTCGGCGAGGGCCTGTTCGGGGGACGGCAGATGCAGCAGGACCCAGCGGCAGAGGGCGACATCGAACGCCTTATCAGCGTATGGCAGGGCGCGGGCATCGCCCGCATCGGTCACGACGGTATCAAGCACTCCTGCGTCCCCCGCCAGATCCCTAGCGTGTTGAAGGAGCCCGGGAGCGAGGTCGAGGGCGTGGACGACGCCGTCCGGGCGGATACGGCGGGCGATCGGGATCGTCATGTCTCCAATGCCGGCGCCAATGTCCACGACGCGTTCACCCGGCTGCGCATCAAGGAGTTCCAGCCAGTGTTCCCGGGCATGACGCTCGGACGCCGCATTGCTCAGCTGGCGCAGCCGTTCTGCGGCGTCCTCCAAGGCCTGCGGGGTGTCCAGGGCGGTCCAGCGGTCGCTACGGGAGGTGTTCATCGGTGATCCTCCGTGCCTCCTGGAAGGCGTTCTGAATCAATTGTTGGCGCGTCCCGGCATGATCGTCGGCGAGGCCATCTGCCAGCACGAATCCGAGCTGGCAGAACACACGCAGCCACCCCAGCTCCCAGGCCACCCGGAATGCATCCCGGTCCACCGGCACGGCCAGCTCCGATTCCAGGCGGTCCAGATAGGCCTCACGCAGCCAGAGTCGGTCCTCCGGGCGGCGGCCATCGGCCGGTGGGTAAGCCCAGTAGTGGAGGAACCAGTGCCACGCCAGGTCGGTCGCGGCTGATCCGAGGGCGGTCAGTTCCCAGTCGAACAGCACCACCTGCTTTTCCATGAACGCGATGTTGGCGCGGCGCAGGTCGCCGTGGAGCAGCGTTGGCGGGTGCTCGTCCAGGGCAGCGACGATGTCCCGCCAATGGTGCAGCAGGGTCAGGTAGAAGTCGGCGTTGCCGGGACTCGCAGCCTCCAGGAACCCCGGGAGCAGCATGCGCGGTACCCGGAACTGCTGGGCGCTGCGGGCTGCCCAGGCGGCTGATGCACGACCGGTTGACTCATGCAGCGCGATCTCGACCAGCAATGCAGTGGTATTGGTCAGGTTTGCCACTCCCGCCGGCGGTACATCGTGAGCATCCCAGTGGCGTGCATGAAGGACCGCCATGGCGTTGAACAGTCGCTGCGTCTGCAGCTCCGTCCAGCCACTGCGGGATACGATCCCCGCGGAGACATCGTCCATGAGGAGCCACCACTCGTCACGCTCCGGATGGAGGCTCGCATCCAGGGTCGGGTTCGCGAGCGGCGGCGGGAGTGCCCGCGTTGCGCCCGCGAGCCACGCCGCCGCCTCACCGTCGTGGCGGAGCGCTTCCCGGAAGGCGCGCTCGCGAGGGATGACTTTCAGCACGAAGCTGGCACCGTCGGTGCAGATCAGTCGGGTGACGCGTGCGCCGGTGCGACCGCCGTCCAGAAACTGTTCCACCGCCGGTTCGGAGAAGGACGGGGGGCGTCCCGCGCGTCTCAGGGCTTCTGCCAGGTACACGGTGTCCGACGGCGCGGTATGGGTCAGTTGTGTGTGCGCTTCCATGGTAGTGCTCCCGGCAGCGTGACGCTGGGTGCGTATCGGCGTGTCTGCGCGGCCCCGCAGGACCGCACAGACACTGGCTGCCTGTCAGTGGTGGTTTCCCTGTCGCGGTATCAGTCCCCGTCGTACATGGCATCGATTTCCTGGCGGAACGCGTCCATGTCGTACTGGGCGCCGTTGAGCAGCGTGCTCCATTTCCGGATCAGCGCACCCGTCGCCAGGGCCTCCCGCATTTCGGCGTCAGTGGCGCCGTGTGCTTCAGCGCCCCTGGTGTGGGAGTAGACGCAGTAATCGCAGGGAATCTGCGCCGAGACGGCGAGCGCGATCAGCTCCTTGGTCTTGCCGTCGAGCGCCGTGTCCGGACTGACGATGATCGACTGGATGTTCTGCCAGGCTTCCTCGACGCCGTGCTCCGGATAGGTGTTCTGGACGAAGTCGGGAGCGTCGCCGGCATGTGCCGGAGCGGCGAAGCCGGTGGTGATGACCAGGGCCAGCGCGCCTGCCGCGGTGATGATGGTGGTCTTCATGGCTGCCTCCTACGGAAGGTGTTGTTTCTACGCGGTTGGTCCAGCCTTGCAGTGCGATTGATTGCACTCCTACCGCGAACTGGACAGTGTCAGGAGACCACGGCGGTGTTGGGGCGGGCGTTGGAACGGGTGTTGGAACGGTGAGGGCCGACTCAGGCGGGGAGGGTGCGGCCGAGAGCGGTCTCGGCATCCGCGGCAGCGTGCCGGGCGCGGGCAGAGAGGCAACCGTGGGCCACGGTATGCATGTGTTCCAGGTGAGCCAGCGCTGCCGTGCGATCACCTGTAGTCAAGGCGGTACGGGCGAGCAAGGCACGAGCGATGATGACTTCGTTCGCCAGATCAATGATCCCGGCGGCATGCAGCGCCTTCTCTGCGCGCTCCCGGGCAGCATCAGTCTGCTCTGACTGCCAGTGGACCCATGCCGCCATGTTCTGCACGTAGGCGATCATCCACTGGCTGTCGGCCGTATGCAGCTGTTCCAGGGCATGATCCATGCTCGCCGTCGCCTGCGGGTCGCCTCGCTGCAGCCTGGCCAGGGCCTCAAGCGCCTGCGCGAACGGCGCTTCGGCGCCGCTGTTGTCGCCGAGCTTGTCGGCGACGATTCGCAGGGTCCGGCAACAGTCCAGTGCCTCGTCCGGGGCCTGCCGTTCCAGCTCGATCATCGGTAGCCGGGAGAGGCAGTAGCACTCCCACCACGGCGTCCGGTCCCGTTTGGCGAGCGCCAGGGCATGCTCGATATGTGCTCGTGCCTGCACGAGTTCGCCACGATGGTGCGCCACCAGGCCGCGTGCCAGGGGGAGTTCGCAGCCAAGTTCCCGAACGTCGAGTTGTTCGGCGAGGTGGTGTGCTTCCTCCGCAAGCTGGGCCGCCCGGTCCATGTCGCGACCGAG
>SLMR01000044.1 GCA_007133445.1 Aquisalimonas sp.
CCCGCGCCGCAACCCGCAAGGCGCCACCGGCAACCTCGTCGGCGGGCTCTGACACCCGCTCCAGGACAAGGAGAGTGACCATGTATTGTTCCCAGTGCGGTGCGCAGACGCCAGGGGATGCGCGCTTCTGCGAAGCCTGCGGCGCACCCACGGATCCCGACGAGCGTGATCTGGTCGCCCGGGAGACCGGCGCATTCACGGACCGGCCGGCCAACGTTGCCGATTACGGTGGTTTCTGGCGGCGCGTCGGTGCCGCGGTCATCGACATCGTGATCCTGCTTACCGTCCTGACCCTCCTCCAGTTCCTGCTGGCGCCGGAAACCTTGGAATACGCAGGGCAGGCCGATACCGGGCCCGGGGCCCCCGGCGCGGTCTGGACCTGGTGGAACACCCTGGAGATCTTCGCCGCCTGGCTGTACTGGGCCGGTTTCCACAGTTCCGCCTGGCAGGCCACGCCCGGCAAGATGGTGCTCGGCATGCAGGTCACCGACCTGCGGGGCCAGCGCATCTCGTTCCTTCGCGCAACGGGGCGCTACCTGGCGGAGTTCCTCTCCGGTGCGCTGTTGATGATTGGCTACATCATGGTGGCGTTCCATCCCCGCAAGCAGGGCCTGCATGACCTCATTGCCGGTACCCTGGTGGTGCGGCCCCGGGACTGACAAAGGCGAGCGCGGTTGTCATGCAGGACGAAACCTTCAACCCTTCGGTGTCGCCGGATGATCTGCCGCAACTGGAGTCGGCGCCGCTGACACCGGTATCGCCGCGTTTCGCCCCCTACCGCGTGCTGGGCACATTGCTGTTCTGGGTGCCCCTGGCACTGGCGGTGGCGCTGGTGCCGATCGGTCCTGACCTGACCGGGACGGTGCGGGCGGCGCTGGGTGCCGCCGTACTGCTGTTCGGCAGCGGCGCGGCCGCGGTGGCCGCCTTGGAAGCGCGGCGGCGCGCCTTCGGGCTGCGCCGGCAGGATCTCCTGTACGTCAGTGGCCTGGTGGTTCGCCGCACTACCGTCCTGCCGGTCTGCCGTATCCAGCACGTGGAGACCGTCAGCGGTCCGCTGGAGCGGATGTTCGGGCTGGTACGCCTGACCTGCTTCACCGCCGGCGGGGCCAGCGCCGACCTGGTCATGGCCGGGTTGCGCCGGGATACCGCTGATCGCGTGCGGCAGCATCTGCTGCGCCGAATCGGTGGCGAGGCGGCGGATGACACCGTGGACGACGCTCAGTGACCGAGGCGCCGGTCACGCAGTGGCAGCGGCTGTCACCCTGGGCAGTGGCCTTCCTGTTCGTTCGGGGCGTGGTGCGGTTCGCCCGCGAAAACATCCCGGTGCTGCTGGGCGCCGGTGCCGGCGTCGCCGTGGTGGAACGCATCGGCATGACCGAGGTGTTACTCGTCGGTGGCGCCGCGCTCCTTCTCGCACTGCTGCTGAGTCTGATCTACTACCGCCGGTTCCGGTTCTGCCTGGATGGCGACGTGCTGCTGGTACAGAAAGGGTTGCTGGAGCGCACGGAACTCAAGGTCAGTGCCGACCGGGTGCAGCATGTCAGCCTGGAGCAACCGGTGTACATGCGCCTGTTCGATGTGGTGCGCTTCAGCGCCGATACCCCTGGGGGCGTGACCGCCGAGCTGGAACTGCCGGGTATTCCCCGCCCGGTGGCGGAGTCGCTGCGCCAGGCGTTGACGGCCTCCGGTGCCGGCACCTCCGCGGAGACGGCCGAACCGGAGCGGGCCGGCGGTGAGCCGGAGCGCCATGTGCTGTTCCGCATCACGCCCGGGGCGTTGACCCTGCACGGTCTGGCCAGCAACTCCATCTACCTGATCGCGGCGGTTCTGGCGCCGATCATGCAGCCCCTGGAGCGACTGGCGCGCCCGCAGCTCGAGAACATCGAGGAGGCAGCCTGGGTGCAGTGGGCGGTGCAGTCACCCCTGCTGGCGGCCGTTGGTGCCTTGCTGTCGCTGGTGCTGGTGCTCATGGTCATCGCCGTTGTGGTGGCGTGGCTGCGTTTCTACGGCTTTATCCTGAGCCGTGCCGGCCAGCGCTACGTGCAGACCAGCGGCCTGTTCAATCGCCAGGAGCAGGAGCTGTCGGGGGCGAGGCTGCAGACGGTGGAGTGGGTGGAAACGGCCCTGGGGCGTTTGCTTGGGGTCGGCTACGTGGTGTGTCGCCAGTACGGGGGCCTGCCCCAGGCCGCGGATCACGTCGGCCGCAGTTTTCTGGTACCAGGGCTTGCCCGTGCCCGCGGGCGGGAACTGGTGGGCGCGTTCTGGGCCGGGCTGGATCTCGACGCTCCGTGCGCCCGCGTGCACCGGCTCTACCGGCGGGCGGTGACGCTGCGGTTGGTGCCGGTGCTGGCTGCGCTTCTGCTGGCGCTGGTGGCGCTCAGCGGTCGGCTGGATCTTCTCTGGGGGCTCGCTGCGGTGCCACTGCTTGCCTGGGGTATGGCGTACCTGCGCTGGCGTGCGGTCGGCTGGCGGGTCGATGGCACCTACGCGGTGGTGCGGCGCGGGCTGCTGGGGCGGCGCAGCGTGACCTTCCCGCTGGTCAACGTGCAGACGGTGGAAGTTCGCCAGAGCTGGCTGCAGCGCCGGCGCGGACTGGCAACCGTGCACCTGACGCCGGCCAGCGGCCCGGCAGTGATCCCATGGATTCCGCTGGATCAGGCGCTGGCCCTGGCCAATGTTACTCTTTACCAGGTCGAGGTCCGCGGCGCGGATCCCGCCGTCACCTGAATGCCCCTGAAAGCGCCGGTCACAGCGCCGCAATCGTATTCTTGACCGCGTTGGCCCACAGTGTCCCGGATTACCCCCATGCCCTTCGCCCGGAACTATCAACCTGAACCCAGGCACCAGGAACTGGGACCGGAATTCTTCGACGTGGTGGAGCCGGCGGCGTTCCCGGAGCATCGCCTGCGTTTTCGCAACCATCCGTGGTCGGAGCGATGTGGGCTCGACACCCTGACCGACACGGAGTGGTGCCGACACTTCGGCGCCTTCGAGCCGCTGCCCGGCAACCTGGAGCAGCCCCTGGCCCTGCGGTATCACGGGCACCAGTTCCGCACCTACAACCCGGAACTGGGCGATGGCCGCGGTTTCCTGTTTGCCCAGCTCCGCGATCCCGACGATGGTCGCCTGCTGGATCTGGGCACCAAGGGGTCCGGGCGCACGCCCTGGTCACGCGGGGCTGACGGGCGGCTGACGCTCAAGGGCGGGGTACGCGAGGTACTGGCCACGGAGATGCTGGAGGCGCTGGGCTGCTATACGTCCAGAACGCTGAGCCTGATCGAGACCGGCGAGGCGCTGATGCGCCACGACGAGCCCTCGCCAACGCGCGCCGCCGTACTGGTGCGCCTGTCCCACAGCCATATCCGTATCGGCACATTCCAGCGGCTGGAGCTCCTGGGGCAGCACGACGCCCTGCGCCGCCTGGTGGACTACAGCATCGAGCATTACTGGCCCGATGCGGCGGCGGACCCCGATCCCGTGGCCGGTCTGCTCCGGCGCGTGGTGGAGGCCACGGCGCACATGACCGCCGAGTGGTGGGTGGCCGGGTTTGTCCACGGCGTGCTCAATACCGATAACGTGATCATCACGGGTGAGAGCTTCGACTACGGTCCCTGGCGCTTCCTGCCCCACCTGGATCCGGGCTTCACCGCGGCCTATTTCGATCACATGGGCCTGTACGCCTTCGCCCGTCAGCCCGGGGCGATGATCTGGAACCTGGAGCAATTTGCCCGCAGCCTGTCCCCGCTCGCTCCTGCCGCGACCCTGCAACGCCAGGTGGCAACCTTCGAGGACGCCTTTGACCAGGCGGTGGTGGCGCGAACGTTCGGCCGCCTGGGTCTGCAACCGCCGGCGGATGCCGAGGCCGCCCGCAGGCTGGCGGGGGCGTTCTACGATGCCATGCAGCAGACCCGAATCCCGTTCCAGCGCCCGTTTTTCGATCTGGTTGGCGGGGCCGCCGAGGAGCGTCTGGCTGCCAGCCCGGAGTGTGGTGTCTATCATGGTGAGGCTTGGCGCCCGGTGATCG
>SLMR01000275.1 GCA_007133445.1 Aquisalimonas sp.
ATGGCCCTGCGGGATGTGGAGTCCGTCTGGGCGGGGATCGCCGAAAGCGACGACTGGTCGGCGTTCGAAAACCAGGTGGACGCGATACGCTCCATGGGCCACGCGTACCGGGCCCTGGGCTACACCCCGGGCGAGTTTCGCGGGTTACAGGCCGCTAGATGAGCAAGGACATCCGCCGGCGCAATAACGTCAATATCATCGGCCGCGGCGAGCAGCCGCTGATGCTGGCCCATGGCTTCGGCTGCGACCAGACCAGCTGGTCGCGTCTGGTGCCCTGGCTGCAGGACCACTACCGCATCATCCTCTTTGATTACGTGGGCTCCGGGCGGTCCGACGCGAGCGCCTACGACAGCCGCCGGTACAGCAAGCTGGACGGGTACGCCCAGGACGTGCTGGACATTTGCCGTGCGCTGGAGCTCAATGGCGTGATTTTCGTCGGTCATTCCGTCAGCAGCATGATCGGGTTGCGGGCTGCCGCACGGGAGCCGGAGCGCTTCAAGCGCCTGGTGCTGCTGGCCGCCTCGCCGTCCTACGTGAACGTCCCCGGTGAGTTGGAGGCCGGGTTCGACCGCGCCGACATCGATGCCCTGCTGGAGATGATGGAATACAACTTCGTCAACTGGGCGACCATGCTGGCGCCCAAGGTGATGGCCAACCCGGAGCAGCCGGAACTCGCCGGCGAGCTCGAGCAGGCGTTCAAGGCCAACGACCCCGTTTGGGCGCTGGAGTTTGCCCGCCTGGCCTTTCTCTCCGACAATCGCTCCCTGCTTGCGGACGTGACCACGCCCTCGCTGGTTCTGCACTGCACTGATGACGCCCTGGCGCGGCCGGAAGCCGGCGAATACCTGCAGCAACACCTGCCGGACAGCGAGTTGCAGATGATCGAGGCCAGCGGCCATTTCCCGCACATCAGCAGGCCCGAGGCCACTGCAAGGCTCCTGCGGGATCGTCTGGAGCGCTGAGCCACTATGGATCCGGTGCTCGACAACGCCCCCTGCGGCTTTCTCACGACTGATGACGAAGGTGTCGTGCTGGCGGCGAATGCCACGCTGGGACGCCTGCTGGGTGTGCATCCGCAGGCGTTAACGGGCCGCCGGATGCATGACCTGCTGAGTCCCGGTGCCCGCATCTTCCACGCCACCCACCTGTTGCCGCTGGCGCGGATGCAGGGGCAGGTCCAGGAAATGCTGCTGGGCCTGCAGGATGGCGACGACGGGGAGGTGCCCGTCCTGTGCAGTGCCAGCCGGGTGCAGCGCAACGCTGTCTGGGTGGTGGATTACGTGTTCATGCCTGCCCGGGAGCGCCGGCGCTTCGAGAACGAATTGATGGAAGCACGGCGCCGGGCGGAGGCGGCGGTGGAAGCCCGGGAGCGGTTCCTTGCGACGGTTTCCCACGAATTTCGCACGCCGCTCAATGCCATCATCGGTTTCGCCGATCTGCTGCATTCCGGATACAGCGGCCCGCTCACCAGTGAGCAGACGCAGCAGGTGGGGTACGTGCTGGACGCCGGTCGCTATCTGGGGACGCTGGTCGAGGACATCCTCGGTTTCACCCGCATGGGGGGCACTCCCCCGGAGCTCTACCCCGAGACCCTTCTTCTGCACGACGTCATCGCCCGTTCCGAGCGTCTTGTTCGCGGGGAAATCAGGCGCAAAGGGATCCGTTTCGAGGGTGACGGCGGCTGCGATACCGTCACAATTCACGCGGATCCGAACCGCACCCAGCAGATCCTGGTCAACCTGCTGAGCAACGCCGTGAAGTTTACCGACCCGGCGGGGCGCGTCTGGTGGTCCTGCACGGTGCGGGACAACTACGTTGATATCCACATCTCCGATTCCGGCAAGGGCATCGCGTTCGAGGACCAGCAGCGGATCTTCGAGGCCTTTGTCCAGCTTGGCCGGGAGGAGATGCGGAGCTCGCACCGGGGTGTCGGTCTGGGACTCGCCATCAGTCGCGAGCTGGCCCTGGCCATGGAGGGGGATCTCCGCGTCGAGAGCGCACCCGGCAACGGCTCCACTTTCACCCTGACCCTGCCGCGGGGCAGCGACTGACAGTCCGGGAGTGGGGTCAGGCGCGTTCGCGCCACAGTGGCCGGGCCGCCAGGATGCCCAGCAACGGGCCGGGGAGCAGGGCAATCAGCAGCCAGGCCGGGTCCAGCCAGTGCTGCAGCCACTCCAGAAGCGACAGGCTGACGATACTGATCGAGAAGCCGATGCAGTTGGCCAGTGTCAGGGCTGAACCCACCAGTTCCCGCGGTGCGTTGTTGGCGTTCAGTGCCGAGAACTGGGGGGAGTCGCCAGCAGCGGTGATGCCCCAGACCAGCAGGAAGGCGGCGAACACCAGCGGCGGCGCCGCCAGGAAGAGCGGCGACAGCAGGCAGCAGAGTGCCGAAGTGCCCAGCTGCGACAGGGCGACCCGTCCTCCGCCGAAGCGCTCCACCAGCAGTCCCCCGCCGGCGCAGCCCAGGGCTCCCACGCCGATCACCGTGAACGCCGCCAGCGACAGCGTGCCGCCTTCCAGCCCGTAGGCGGCGAGCCACACGGGCAGGAATGCCCAGAACGCGTACAGCTCCCACATGTGGCCGAAGTACCCCATGGCCGACGCCCGGAACCGGCGCACCCGGAACGCGCGGAACACGCCGGCGAAGCGCACCGGGGCACCGCGTTGCAGGAACGGCCCCTCGGGAATGGCGCGGGCCAGCGTGCCGGCCACCACCGCCAGCACCGAGGTGCCGATGATCACTGCCTCCCACGGCCAGTCGGTGCCCAGGCCGCGGAGCAGGTGTGCGGATGCGGTGCCCAGGACCAGGGCACCGACCAGGAAACCCAGCGCGCGGCCCAGTCCGCCGCCATACCAGGCAGCCGCCATCTTCATCCCCACCGGATAGACCCCCGCCAGGCAGAAGCCCACCATGAACCGGGCCAGCAGCACCGGAACAAACCAATCCGGGAACAGGAGGACGGCCACGTTGGCACCGGCGCCGATGAACGCGCAGGCCAGGAACACGTTGGCCGGGTTGTAGCGGTCAGCGATGCCGAACAGCGCGAAGCACAGGGTGCCGGCGATGAATCCGAGCTGGACCGCTGTGGTGACGATGCCTTCGCCGCCGGCAATGGACCAGGCGGCCTGTAGCTCCCCGATAACGGCATTCGGGGCGAACCAGAGGCTCGTCGCCAGGAGCTGGGCAGTGACCAGCGCCGGCAGGATCCACCAGGGGCGGGACGGGGGCTGACCCACTCACTGCCCCGTTGCTGGCGTAACGCGAATCACTTCGCCGTCGGAGTGATCGGTGAGCAGGTAAAGTGCACCATCCGGTCCCACCTGCACGTCCCGCACGCGACGGTCCAGGTCCTCGAACAGGCGGCTGGTGTCGGTGACATCGGTGTCGTCCAGGTGCACGCGCACCACGCTACGGGAGACCAGCCCGGCAATGAGCAGATCCCCCTCAAGTTCCGGGAACAGCTCCCCGCGGTACTGGCTCATTCCCGCCGGGGCGATGGCCGGTGTCCAGACGTATAGCGGGTCCTCCTTGCCTGGAAGGCTCCTGTGGGGCGTGATGCGGGCGCCGGAATAGTCACGTCCGTGAGTAGCCACCGGCCAGCCGTAATTGGAGCCGGGGGAGAGCCGGTTGAGTTCGTCCCCGCCCCGGGGGCCATGCTCGTGCGACCAGATCACGTCGTGCTCCGGGTCATGCAGCACACCCTGCACGTTGCGGTGGCCGTAAGTGAAGATCTCCGGCAGCGCGTCCGGGGCGTTGACGAACGGGTTGTCGGCGGGCACGTCGCCGTCCTCGGTCACCCGCACGACGGTGCCCGTGTGACTGTCCAGCTTCTGGGCATCTTCACGGTAGTCGAACCCGTCGCCCAGGGTGATCAGCAATGTGTCATCGGGCAGGAATGTCATGCGGCCGCCGAAATGCACCGGCGTATCGCGAGTGGGCGTGGCAGTGAAGATTGGCTCCACGTCCACCAGCCGGTGGCCGTCCAGCCGCCCGCGCACCACGCG
>SLMR01000359.1 GCA_007133445.1 Aquisalimonas sp.
AGTAGTCGCCAAGAACCTCCGGCGTATGCCGCCCCAGGAAGATGGCGCCCGCATGACGGATGCGCTCCGCCATCTTCTGCGGCTGCGCCACGGACAATTCCAGGTGTTCGGGGGCGATGAAGTTGGTCACCTGCTCCGCTTCCACCAGATCGCGCACGCAGATCAGCGCAGCGCGGTTCGCCAGGGCCGCCCGGATGATCTCCGAGCGCTGCATGCCGGGCAGCAGGCGCTCCATGGCCTGCTGCACCTGATCCAGGTACAGGGCGTCGGGGCAGACCAGCACGGCCCGCGCCATTTCATCGTGCTCGGCCTGGGAGAACAGGTCCATGGCGATCCACTCGGGGTCGGTCTGGCCGTCGCAGATCACCAGGATCTCCGAGGGCCCGGCGATCATGTCGATGCCCACGCGGCCGAATACCCGCCGCTTGGCCGCGGCCACGTAGGCGTTGCCGGGGCCGACGATCTTGTCCACCGCCGGAATGGTTTCGGTGCCGTAAGCCAGCGCCGCCACGGCCTGTGCGCCGCCGATGGTGTAGACGCGGGTGACCCCGGCCAGGTGCGCGGCGGCCAGCACCAGATCTGCCACCTCGCCGTCCGGCGCCGGCACCACCATGACGATGTCACTGACGCCAGCCACCCGGGCCGGCACCGCATTCATGAGCACTGACGACGGATACGCCGCGCGGCCGCCGGGCACGTACAGGCCGACGCGCTCCAGCGGCGTCACTTTCTGGCCCAGCAGGGTGCCGTCCGCCTCGGTGTACTCCCAGGACTCCATGCGCTGGCGCTCCGCGTAGGCGCGGATGCGCGCCTCGGCGTGCTCCAGCGCCTCACGCTGTTCGGCGCCCAGACCTTCGAACGCCGCCCGGAGGCGTTCCGGCGGAATCTGCAGATCCGCCACGCGGGCGGCGTCGAGGCGATCGAACTGCCGGGTGTAGCGCAGCACCGCCGCGTCCCCCTCGGCGCGCACCGACCCCAGGATTTCGGTAACGGCCTGTTCCACCGCAGCGTCGCTGTCAGTGTCGTCACTGGTGAGCCGCTTCAGGTCGTCCCAGAAGTCCGGCTGCGTGGTACTCAGTCGCGTAATCTCCAGCATGACGCCTCCCGTCAGGCCGCCTGCCCGCCGACGGCGTCGGCGAGGTGTTCGGTGAATGCCTTGATGCGGCGGTGTTTCATCTTCATGGCCGCCTTGTTGACGATCAGCCGCGAACTGATGTCGGCGATATGCTCCAGGGGTTCCAGGCCGTTGGCGCGCAGGGTGTTGCCGGTATCCACCAGATCCACGATCAGATCCGACAGCCCGGCAATGGGCGCGAGTTCCATGGAGCCGTAGAGCTTCACCGTCTCCACCTGCCGCCCCTGCTCGGCGAAGTAGCGCCGGGCAATGTTGACGAACTTGGTGGCCACCCGCACCTTGCCGCGGCCGGCGTTGGCCCCGGGGAAGCCCGCGACCATCATGCGGCAGCGGGCAATGCCGAGATCCAGCGGCTCGTAGAGCCCGTCGCCACCATGCTCCAGCAGCACGTCCTTGCCCGCCACGCCGACATCCGCGGCACCGTATTCCACGTAGGTGGGCACGTCGGTGGCGCGCAGGATCACCAGTTTGACGCCGGGGTCGGTGGTATCCAGCACCAGCTTGCGGCTCTTCTCCGGGTCATCCGTGGGCTCGATTCCCGCGCCGGCGAGCAACGGCAGCGTGTCCTCCAGAATGCGCCCCTTGGAGAGGGCAATGGTCAGCGTCTCGGCCATGATTCCCGTTCCCGTCATGCCGGCACCCGGCGAATGCGCGCGCCAAGCTGGGCCAGTTTCTCTTCAATACACTCGTACCCGCGGTCAATATGATAGATCCGGTCGACCTCGGTTTCCCCCTCGGCCACCAGACCGGCCAGCACCAGGCTCGCGGAGGCGCGCAGGTCCGTTGCCATCACCGGTGCACCCTTCAGGGCGTCCACGCCACGGCTGATGGCCGTATTGCCCTCCAGGCGGATATCGGCGCCCATGCGCTGCATCTCAAGCACGTGCATGAAGCGGTTCTCGAACACCGTCTCCGTCACCGTCGCGGCGCCGTCGGCCACCGCATTCAGGGCGCAGAACTGGGCTTGCATGTCCGTTGGGAAGGCAGGATACGGCGCCGTACGCAGGCTCACCGCCTGCGGCCGCTGGCCGTGCATGTCCAGGCTGATCCAGTCCTCGCCCACCTCGACGTCGGCGCCGCACTCACGCAGCTTCTGCAGCACAGCGTCCAGCAGACCGGCGCGGGTGTCGCGCAGCAGCACCCGACCACCGGTCATGGCGGCGGCCACCAGGTACGTCCCTGTCTCGATCCGGTCCGGCAGCACCTGGTATTCCGTGCCGTAGAGCTGCTCCACACCCTCGATGGTAATCGTGTCCGTGCCGGCACCACGGACCCGCGCCCCCATGGCGTTCAGACAGTCCGCAAGGTCCACCACCTCGGGCTCGCGAGCGGCGTTCTCGATGATGGTGGTACCCTCGGCCAGGGTCGCGGCCATCATCAGGTTCTCCGTGCCGGTGACCGTCACGAGATCCATCACGATCCGGGCCCCCTTGAGTCGACCCGCACGAGCGCGAATGTACCCCCCTTCCACGGTAATGTCCGCCCCCATGGCGGTCAGCCCGTCGATGTGCAGGTTCACCGGCCGCGAACCGATAGCGCAGCCACCCGGCAGCGACACATCGGCCTGGCCGAAGCGGGCGAGCAGCGGCCCCAGAACGAGGATGGACGCGCGCATGGTACGCACCAACTCATAGGGTGCGTACAGACTATCGATGGAGGCGGTATCCACCTCGATGCACATCCGCTCGTCAACGGTCAGGCGCACGCCCATGCGCCCGAGCAGCTCCATGGTGGTCGTGATGTCGTGGAGGTGCGGGATGTTGCCGATGGTCATGGGACCAGTGGCAAGCAGGCTGGCGGAGAGAATGGGCAGCGCCGCATTCTAGGCACCGGAGATCCGAATGGATCCATCCAGCGAGCCACCGCCGTTGATGATCAGTTTCTCCATGGATTCGTTTTCCGGTCACGAGCGGGACTAAAGCCCCTGGGTTGCGGGTTCAGCCCTGCTCCTGCTGCCACTGCTCGGGCGTCAGCGTGCGCATGGACAGGGCGTGCAGTTCCCCGGAGTCAAAGCGCTCCTGCAGCACACTGTTCACCAGTCGCTGCCGGGCGATGGGCAGCTTGCCCTCGAAGACCGGGCTGACGATCACGGCCTGGAAGTGGGCACCATCGCCCTCCACCTGCGCCTGGCAGTCAGGCAGGCCCTGCTCGATGAGTTGTTTGATGGCTTCAGGCTGCATCATGGCGGCCGTCACTCCTCGGTTGATCGATTCGCGTGACCATCGCCGGAGCGTCCGGGACACCTCAGTCGGCGCCGGTACCGTCAGCGTCCGCGGCAACCAGCGGCAGAATGGCGTCGACACCGCTGACGCGGGCGATGGCCTGCATTTGGGCGGGTATGTTAACAAACTCGATGCCTGCACCGGGACGTTGCTGTTCCCGGGTCCAGTGAATCAACAGCGCAACCCCGGCACTGTCGGCCCGCGTCACCCCGGCCAGGTCCACGGAGACCAGGCCGTCATGAGGCAGCAGCTCCGAGGCCTGCTGCCAGATCGCGCGCACAGTGGCGAAGCCCAGCTCGCCCTCCAGACGCAGGTGGCCGGCACCGTCCTCCGCGATCAGACGCGCCTGACTCACAGCTCCGTCTCGCCTCGGCGGTTGCGCTCCTTCAACCGCTCAAGCAGGCCATCGATACCGCTGCGGCGGATCTCGCTGCTGAATCCATCACGGTAATTGGTGACCAGGCTGACGCCCTCGACGACCACGTCATAGACCTGCCAGCCGTCGCGGTCATGCTTGCGGAATTGATAGGTCAGCGGAATGGCGGGCCCGTCACGCTGTTCCACTTCCATCCGCATGGACGCGTGTTCTTGGTCTTCGTCCACCCGAGCGGAATGGTAGTTGATCTCTTCGCC
>SLMR01000032.1 GCA_007133445.1 Aquisalimonas sp.
CATCCAGCGCCGCAAGATCCTGCTCCAGCGCCGAGTCCTCATCGAAGAGC
The DNA here is from genome assembly GCA_007133445.1 of Aquisalimonas sp. The sequence continues at coordinate 51 of SLMR01000032.1, forward strand.
GCCGGAAGCTCATCGGCTTGCTCATCCTCGGCCGCATCCGCCAGCGGGATGTCCTCTTCCGCGGGCTCATCGGTCATGCCCGGCAGTGCGTCCTGCACTTCCAGGTCGAGCGTGCGCTCCAATACCTCCACGCGCTCCATGAGTTCCGCGGTCTGTTGCCGGAGCTCCTGGTTTTCGGAGCGCAGGGCCGCCTCCTCTTCACGCATGGACGCGAGTTCTGCCTGCAGGCGCGCGACCGTCTCGGGCGACGCCTCCAGGTCGTCATCCATCAAGGAGGCGGTCGCATCATCACCGGCGGATTCGCCGGCCGCCACCACCTCCAGGCGGCCATCATCGGGTTCGGGCGCTTCCTCGGCAACCTCGGGCTCTTCCTCGGCAGGCTCCGGATCAGGCGAACGCCCGGCCTGCCAGGCATCCACCTGATCGGAGAACTGCTGGCGCGCCTCGCCGGCTGTCAGCACCTCGGCGTCGGCCCGCTCCGGCACGCGCAGAATGGCACCGGAACGCAGGTTGTTGACATTGCCGTCGCTGAAGGCCTCCGGGTTGGCTTCCAGCAACGCCATCATCATCTGGTGAACGGAGATGTCCTGATCGGGGCGCGCCTCCTCGGCAAGCTCCCAGAGCGTGTCGCCATCCTGTACCTCGATGTCATCCGCGGCCTCCTCGGTAACTCCCTCCGGATCACCGGGATCACCCGGAGCGGCGGTCGCCGGGGCAGCATCATCCGGGGCGGGCTCATCGGGCGCGGGGGCGTCTTCAGCGACAGCGGGCGCCGTCTCTTCTTCGGGCGAGTGGACGGGCGGGTCCAGCAGCAAGGTGTACTCGCGGATCAGCCGCCCACCGGACCAGTTGAGTTCGACGAGGAAGGCAAGAAAGGGTTCCCGAATCGGATCCGAGGTGCGAATCACCACGTAGGGGTCGTCATCGTCGGCGACCACTTCGAACTCGAGTCGGGACAGCATGAACGGACGCTCAAGACCAGCTCGCTCGAATGCCTCGGGGGGTGCCAGGCTCGCACTGAGCGTCTCGATCTCCTCAAGATCCGCCGACTCCAGTGGAATCCGGGCCTCCAGCGGCTCGTTCAACGCCGACTCGGTTTCCAAGGGACCAACGCCAAGAGCGAAGGAAAACGTGGGGACGAAAAACGTGGTCAGCGCTGCGATGCGAACCAGTCTGCTGCGTGCCATGGCATTCCCTTATCGATGGGGCCGATCGGCCGTATTTGCCCGGCCAGGCCGTCAGGCCCTTGCGATTGTGATTCTTATCCCTGTTACAAGTCTGTGCGAACGTTCCCATTCTGAGACGGTGATCGAGGAAATCACCGGGGTCGGGAAACGATTGTGGCTCCGTCGGGTCGCCTGTTCGACCCGAGCACAGTAGTCCTCAGCCTGCCTGATTTCAAACCCTTGCAACGGAAACGGCACAATCCGGTGGAAAAGCGACGACCGCATGGAACTACGGCGACGGAAGACCCGGGGCAGCCGCGTCGCTACGCCAACGCCCCGGACCAACAAGGACTTACTGCTCCCGCAGGATGCCGAGCATACGGCGCAGCGGCTCGGCGGCCCCCCAGAGCAGCTGATCACCCACGGTGTAGGCGGCCAGGTAGTCCGGGCCCATGGACAGCTTGCGCAGCCGCCCCACGGGCACGTTCAGGGTGCCGGTCACCGCCGCCGGAGTGAGATCCCGCAGGGTATCTTCCTTCTCGTTGGGCACCACGCTGGCCCACGGATTGGCCTCGGCGATGATGGTGCTGATCTCGTCCAGCGGCACGTCCCGGGCCAGTTTGATGGTCAGCGCCTGGGCGTGGGACCGCATCGCGCCCACACGCACGCAGATGCCATCGATGGGGATCGGCCGGTCGCTGCGACCGAGGATCTTGTTGGTCTCGACGCCGGCCTTCCACTCCTCCTTGCTCTGGCCGCTGTCCATCTTGCTGTCCAGCCAGGGCAGCAGGCTGCCCGCCAGGGGGAAACCGAAGTGCTCGCGCGGGTAGCCGTCGTCGTGCATGGCGGCCAGGACCTTGCGATCCAGCTCGAGAATGGCGCTGCCCGGGTCGGCCAGTTCCTGGCTGACGGCATCCCGGAGGTAGCCCATCTGCGCAATCAGCTCCCGCATGTTCTGGGCACCGGCGCCGGACGCCGCCTGGTAGGTCATGGGACTGATCCAGTCCACCAGACCCTCACGCAGCAGCCCGCCGATGCCCATGAGCATCAGGCTGACAGTGCAGTTGCCACCGACGTAAGTCTTCACGCCATCGGCGAGGCCCTGGCGAATCACGTCCGCGTTCACCGGGTCCAGCACGATGATGCTGTCGTCGGCCATGCGCAGGGTCGACGCGGCATCGATCCAGTAGCCGTCCCAGCCCTGCTTGCGCAGGTCGGCATAGACGGCGCTGGTGTAGTCACCGCCCTGGCAGGTCACGATCACGTCCATGGCCTGGAGTTCGGCCAGGTCCTTGGCGTCCTTCAGCGGCGGTACGTCCTTGCCCACATCCGGGCCGGGCTGGCCGGTCTGCGACGTGGTAAAGAACACCGGCTCGATGTCCCGGAAGTCCCCCTCCTCGCGCATGCGCTGCATGAGCACGGACCCCACCATGCCCCGCCAGCCTACGAATCCTACGCGCTTCATCACGTCACCTCGCTTGAGTCGATTGGCCGGGAGCGGCAGCGCGCCGCCCCCCGTTTGTCAGTCGTACAGTGCCGCCACCACGGCATCGCCCATGGCGCGGGTACCCACCCGCCGGGTCTCGCCGACGTGGATGTCCGGCGTGCGCAGCCCCTGGTCAAGAACGCGGCCCACGGCGTGCTCGACGCGATCGGCGTGGCCCGCTTCCCCGAGAGAATAACGCAGCATCATCGCCACCGAGAGGATGGTGGCCAGCGGGTTGGCAAGATCCTGGCCGGCGATATCCGGCGCCGAGCCGTGCACCGGCTCGTACATTCCGCGCCCCGCCTCATCCAGGGAGGCCGAGGGCAGCATGCCGATGGAGCCGGTGAGCATGGCCGCGCAGTCCGACAGGATGTCGCCGAACATGTTGCCGGTGACGATGACGTCGAACTGCTTCGGCGCCCGCACCAGCTGCATGGCAGCGTTGTCCACGTACATGTGGGACAGCTCCACGTCCGGGTAATCGGCGGACAACCGCTCCATGACCTCGCGCCAGAGTTCGGTCACCTCCAGAACGTTGGCCTTGTCCACCGAGCACAGGCGCTTGTCGCGCTTACGGGCGGTCTCGAAGGCGAGCCGGCCGATACGCTCGATCTCGGACTCGCTGTAGACGAGGGTGTTGTAGCCCTGGCGCTCGCCGTTCTCCAGCGTCCGGATCCCGCGGGGCTCGCCGAAATAGATGCCACCGGTGAGCTCGCGCACGATCATGATGTCGAGCCCGGCGACGACGTCGGGCTTGAGGGCCGAGGACTCGGCGAGCTGCGGGTAGAGAATGGCCGGGCGCAGGTTGCCGAACAGCCCCAGTTCGGAGCGAATGGCCAGCAGGCCACGCTCCGGGCGCAGCGGTCGGTCGAGGGTGTCGTACTGCGGCCCGCCCACGGCGCCGAGCAGAATGCCGGCGGAGGCGCGCGCCTGCTCCAGGGTTTCCTGGGGCAGCGGCTCGCCCAGGGCGTCATAAGCGGCGCCGCCGATCAGCCCCTGCTCCAGGGCAATATCCAGGCCGAAATCGGCGCGCAGGGCGTCCAGCACCTTGGTGCCTTCGGCAACGATCTCCTGCCCGATGCCGTCGCCGGGCAGTAGCAGTACTTGTCGGCTCATCAAAGGTCTCGCAAGATCATGGTTGGCGTGCGGCCGTTCCGCTTCAGGCGCGGAACAGCCAGGGCGCTTCCTGCCGGCGCCGCTCCTCGTAGGCACGGATGGCGTCGGCGTGTTGCAGGGTCAGACCGATCTCGTCCAGGCCCTGCTCCAGCATGTGCTTGCGGAAACCGTC
>SLMR01000045.1 GCA_007133445.1 Aquisalimonas sp.
AGCCCCCTGGGGAGCCGGGCCAGTGCCGACGACCTGGTGAACGAGTCCTTCATGAGCAGCGGCATTGTCCGCAGTGTGGATATCCGCAAGGCCTTCGTGGACGGCGGTGACGTCTGCCATTTCCTGACCTACCACGTGCAGATTTCCGAGCGCCACGCCGTGCCCCTGGTGCACTGGGCTCGCGTGGAGGACGAGCGGATCGTGCGTATCGAGGTGGTGTTCGATGCGTCGCTTTACCGTGAGCTGTTCCCGCATGCCGGCTAGCGCCGTCGTCGTGCGGGTACTGGTCCTGTGCGCCGTGGTGCTGCTGGCCGCCTGTGCGCGGCCGACCGAGCGCCCGGTGGGGCCGGGAGGCGGCTCGCCGGCCCTGGAGGCGGATCGCATCATCGCCGCCGACGGCTACGTCCTGCCGCTGCACCACTGGCCGGCGGCGGAGGAGCCGCGCGGGGTGGTGCTTGCCATCCACGGTTTCACGGACTACGGCGGCGCCTTCAGCGTGCTTGCCGATGAACTCAACGCCAACGCTTTCTCGCTGTACGCGTACGACCAGCGCGGTTTCGGTGCCACCTCGCCGTCGGGTATCTGGCCGGGACAGGAGTTGCTGGTGGAGGATGCCATCGTTGTGGCGCGCCTGTTGCGGGAGCGCTACCCGGGGCGGCCCGTGTTCATGCTTGGCAAGAGCATGGGTGGCGCAGTGACGATGCTGGCACTGACCCGCGATGACGCCCCGCCGGTGGCCGGCAGCATCCTGATTGCACCCGCCGTCTGGGGCGAGGAGGTCATGCCCTGGTATCAGCGCATGGGCCTGCGCCTGGGTGAGGCCGTGACGCCGGGGATGCGCCTGTCGGTGGAGCTGGCCGAAGCCATCGGGGTGCGCCCGACCGATGATGAAGACGTCCTCCAGGCCATGCGCGACAATCCCCGCGTGCAGCAGGAGGTGCGCGTGGACGCCATCGATGGCCTGTCCGACCTCATGGATGCGGCCCTGGAGGCGAGCGCCGACCTGCCGGGACCGACGTTGATTCTCTACGGCGACCAGGACGAGATCATCCCCGCCGACCCGGTCTGCCTGATGGTGCGGCAGCTCCCGGATGCCGCGTGGCGGCCCTGGCGCATGGCCCTTTACCCCGGTGGCTACCACATGCTCACCCGCTACAGCGGCGCCGAGCAGGTGCACGCGGATATCCTCACCTGGTTGCAGGACATCGACGCCGAACTGCCCTCCGGTCACGAAGTGGAGCGCCAGCAGGCGCTGGCACAGCTCTGTAACGCCTGATTCCCATCTCCGGCGAATGCACGCACACTGTTCCGAAACAGAACAGGCGCCAGGGGCATGTCCGTACGGTTCGCGGGAGCACGGGATGGCGCCGTGTCCAGGGAGGACTGATCCATGCCAACCGGAATCTTCGAACGCCAGGACCAGGCGCGGCTGCGCACCTGGCTGCTGGTGGGCGTGTTCGCGCTGGTGCTGCTCGGGCTGCTGGTGCTGATGAACGCCCTGATCCTGTTCATGGTGCACCCGCATTTCATCCCGGGGTTCAGTACGCCCCTCGGGCAGCCGGACCGGCTGGCCGAGGGGCTGGCGGATGCCCGCGGCCTGATGATCGGTTTCAGTGCGGCTCTGCTGGCGCTCATTGCCTGGTCCGCGCTGCGCATGATTCTGCGCCTGCGCGCCGGTGGCCGCGCCATCGCCCAGGATCTGGGCGGCGAGCCGGTCAAGGCGGACAGCAGTGACCCCGGCGAGCGGCGCCTGCGCAACGTGGTCGAGGAGATGGCCCTGGCGGCCAGCGTGATCACGCCTGGTGTCTACGTGCTCCGCGACGAACCCGGCATCAACGCCTTTGCCGCCGGCCTCACGCCCGCGGAGTCCGTGGTGACCGTGACCCGCGGGGCGCTGGACAAACTCACGCGCGACGAGCTGCAGGGCGTGGTGGCCCACGAAATGGGTCACATCGTCAACGGTGATACGCGTCTGAATACCTGGCTGATGGCCATCGTTCACGGGCTGGAGGCGGTGGCCATGACGGGGCACCGGTACATGAGGTCCCACCGGCGCCGCCCTCGCCGGCATCACCGGCTTCCCGGGGCCGGGCGGGCGCCCCGGGGTGGCGGCTCCACCCTGGTGTTCGGCCTGAGCATGTACCTGCTGGGGCTGCTGGGGGTGTTCTGCAGTCGGCTGGTCAAGGCGGCCATCGTACGGCAGCGCGAGTGGCTGGCCGACGCCGCGGCCATGCAGTACGCGCGCTACCCGGAGGGGCTTGCCGGTGCGCTGAAGAAGGTGGCTGCCGGCCGCCGCCTGGGCTCGGCTCTGCTGGCAGATCGCCGCCAGGAGGTCAGCCACATGCTGTTTGCCCCGGGGCTGGGATTTGCCGACACCTTGCTGGCCATGCTTTCAACTCATCCGCCGCTGGAGGAGCGCATCCGGCAACTGGATCCGGGCTATCGCAGCCACGAGCTGGATGACGTGCGCGAGCGCATGCACGCGCTCCTGCAGCAGCGCCAGCGCGAGCGCGAGCAGGGTGAGCCGGAGCCGGTGGCGGAGGTCGTGGAAGATACCGGCGACGATGCATCCCGGGTTCCGTCCGCGCAGCGGGGAGGCGTACTGAATGACGCCGTGATCCTCTCCGCCCTGGCCGGTGCCGGCTCCGCCGGCTCTCTGGGGTTGCGCCGCGACCGGGCCGAGCTGGCCGGGGTGGCAAGGCCGCTGTATGACGCAGCCAAGGATCCGGAGCGCGTGCGCGGACTGATCATCTACCTGTTGCTGGCCCCGGAGGTGGAGGTGCGCCGTCGGCAGCTGGAGGCCGTCACCGCCGCCATGGGCGAGCCGGTGCAGGCGGATGTGCTGGCCCTGCTGGCCGAGTACGGGCGGTTGTCGAACCCGGCGCACCGGCTGCCGTTGCTGGAATTGGCTCTGCCAGCCCTCAAGGGCATGGAACAGGGGCAGCAGGTGCAGCTGCTCGCCGCGGTCGGCCGGATGCTGCGCTGCACTGATGGCCTCGCGGTCCACGAGTACGCCCTCTCCCGCCTGCTGCAACTGCAACTGAGGGGCGCCACCGCCGCTGCGGAGCAGACGGACGAGGTGGTGGCCCTGCACGAGAGCATGGATCACGCGGCCCTGGTGCTCGGGGTGCTGGCGGAGCAGGGCTGCCCCGATGATCCGGAGGGGGCCTACCAGGCAGGGATGGCGGCGATGCTGGTGCCGGCGCCGCCGACGCGCAATGTACCGGAGGCGTGGGTGGCCCCGGTGACACGCGCGCTGGCCACCCTCGCGCACCTGGATGGCGCCGGGCGGCGCACATTCATGCGGGGTCTGGCGGCCACGGCGGCGCACGCGGGGGAAGTGACCGTGGCCGAGGCCGAGCTGCTGCGGGTGATCGTCGTCTCCCTGCATCTGCCGGTGCCGCTGATTCTGCCCACCGACGCCATGGCCGGACCCGCCGGGGAAGCGGACGCCGAAGCATGAATCGGGCCGTGAGGGTATGCGCTACTGCGGGTACTGCATCGCGATTCCCTTCTCGCGGCACTCCTTCATGATTCCGCGCGTGGTCGCTGCAATGTCGTTGGCGACGAAGAGTTTCTTGCGCTCATCCTCGAGAAAATCGCTACCGAAATCGCGGGTCAGGTGAATGGATGCATAGGTGTTGCCGTCAAAGGCCTCGGTGCTGAAGTACCAGTCCGTCGCCTTGTAGCCACTGACATCCCGGAACCGGGAGAATGCCCATTCCAGCGATTCGCCGATTGATCGGGTCTGCGATTCCGATTCTGCAGGTAGATAATAGCTCACAACGACTTCGCCCACGTTTACTTGCAGACGGATTACCATCCCGTGCCCGGATTCCCATGTGATGTGGTAATAGGTGTCGATCTGCCCGGGCATATGACTGATCCGGATCCGGGTCCGACTGTGATCCAGGGCCTTCCGGACACGCCACTTCTGGACCCTGGAGTCCTTC
>SLMR01000301.1 GCA_007133445.1 Aquisalimonas sp.
CTTCAGCCAGGGCGACCTGGTAGGAGTACCCTGGCTGGGCTGGACCTGCGGCGAGTGTGAGGCCTGCGGGGCAGGCCGGGAGAACCTCTGCAGGGAAGCCCGTTTCACCGGCTACACCCTGGACGGCGGCTATGCCGAGCACACGGTGGCCGACGCCCGCTACTGCTTCCCGATCTCAGGCTATGCGCCGGCCGATGCCGCACCGTTGCTGTGCGCCGGCCTCATCGGCTACCGCTCCTGGCGTATCGCCGGCGGCGGAGAACCGCGTCGGCTGGGTATCTACGGCTTCGGTGCGGCTGCACACATCCTCACACAAGTGGCGGTATCGCAGGGTCAGCAGGTGTACGCCTTCACCCGCCCCGGGGACACCCAGGCACAAGGGTTCGCACGCCGACTGGGGGCGACGTGGGCGGGCAGCTCGGATGACGACCCGCCGGAGTCACTGGACGCAGCCATCCTCTTCGCCCCGGTTGGCAGCCTGGTACCACGCGCCCTGGCGCATGTGCGGCCGGGCGGCCGGGTGGTCAGCGGCGGCATCCACATGTCCGACATTCCGTCGTTTCCCTACCGGCTGCTGTGGGAGGAACGCAGCATCCACTCCGTCGCCAACCTCACCCGGCAGGACGGCACCGAGTTCCTTGCGCTTGCGCCGCAGGTGCCGGTACGCACGGAGATCACCACCTACCCGCTGGCGCGGGCGAATGAGGCCCTCGCCGATCTGCGCTCCGGGCGCCTCACTGGCGCCGCGGTGCTGATGCCGCCGGCGGTGGGCGGCGTCAGTCCAGACGCAGCTCGTACATGATGAAATCGGTCGGGCCGCCGGTGTAGCGGTCGTACAGCCCGCGCCCACGCTCGTTGAAGTGCTGGGTGACCCAGCGTAGCGCAATCCAGCCGCGCTCCCGGGCCAGTGCCCGCAGCCGGTCCGCGATGGCGTCCGCGGCCCCCGTGCCGCGGGCCTCCGGCAGGACGAACAGGTCATCCACGAAACCGATGTCACAGCCGCTGAGGGGCCGGGGGCAGGCGCGCACATGGACAATGCCCACCGCCCGGTAGGCCTCGTCGTGGGCGATGAGCCCCTCCAGCACGTGATCCGGATCGTGCAGCCAGGACCAGACCTGGTCCGCCACGGTGTCACTCATGGGGGCGTTGTAGAACACGGCGTAGGCCTCGAACAGCCGCCGCCAGTCCTCCTTGTCGGCCTCGTGGACAAACGCCACGTTGTAATCCAGTACGCTGATACTTCCTCCTGGCCGCAGGCACGGCCCTAGACGCAGCAGCTGGCCGCGTTCTTCCCCGCCGGCAGGTCAATGGCCGGGTTACGGTCAAAGAAGCCAGACGGCATGAGCTTGAAGCCGCAGGTCACACACGGCTGCACCGGATAGTCCTCCGGGCGCACCGGATGGTGGAGGCCGAACACGTGCCACAGCACAACATCGGCATTGTCCACGGAGCGATTGGCGGCGGTCCAGGCCGGCAACCCCTGGCCCGGTGCGGAATGGTTGACGAACTCGCCCACGGGGTAGCGCTCGTCCTTGTTGAACGGCGTCACCCACAGGTGATTGCGAATGAACCCGCCACGCTGCCCGGAGGGTGAGTCCGGGTGCGTGAAGGGCGTCACCGGATGGGTCGCCTCCAGCTTGAACGCGGTGGGCCGGCCGACAGCGTTGCGCCTGTTGCCGCTCACCACCTTCCAGTAGCGCATGGTCTCGGGGTTGGCACGCCGCTGGGCCTGCTGCTCCGTGACCAGGGGCGTGACCTCCTCGTAGAAGGCGTTGCCACAGGGGTTGTCCGGGCCCGGCGGCGGCGCCACGGTGTTGTGCTCCACCACCGTGTTATCCGGACCGTCCACCTCCATGTCCAGCCGCGCGCAGAACAGGTGCTGGTGGATCTGCCCGGCCACGCCGGGAGCGACTTCATTGGAGTACTTCGAGGGCTTGCCGGGCTCGCAGGCCACGGTGTTGATGATCCCGGTGGCCTTCATCTCGAACTCCACCATCCCCGTCTGGTAGAGGTACCAGTAGGAAGCGTACTCGTAGTTGCCCACGGTGGAGATCGAGGAGATCACCAGCCGGCGAAGCCGCCGCACTTCGGTGTGATCGGTACGGAAATCCCAGTGCTTCCAGGCGATCCCGGTGTCCTCCTCGTGGATGCAGATCGCGTTCTCGATCTGCATGGGTTCGCCATCGATCCCGTTGACCCAGGCGTCCAGATAGCGGATCGCACCCAGGCAGTCGCAGCCGAGCTTGAGCGAGTTGGCCAGCTTGCCGAGCCCGTACTCGCCGATATCGAAGACGTTCTTGCGCCGGTGCCCCGGCTCCGGGCTCCCGTAGGGCACCACCATCTCCGCCAGGGAGGCGCGGTAGAGCACCGGGCGGCGCTCGCCGTTCTCGGTGTAGCCCAGGGTGTGCAGCGTCAGGCCCTCGCGGGGGTTGAAGCCGATGCGCACGTCCCAGCCCTGCCACTGGAGCAGGTTGCCGTCCAGGGTGAAACTGGGCCCGTCGCTCTGCACCACGTCCAGGGGCTTGATGCCGGTGCGGGTCGCCCCCACCAGGTCGGCCTCGTAGTTGGACTCGCCCCGGGGCACCGGCACGGGATCGCGGTCGGCGTAGTGATCGTCAACGCGCAGGACTTCCATGGTGTCGATGTCCACCACCGCATTCACACCCTCCACAGGGTGGGCATAGAAGTTGTCGCGGGGGTGGTTGCGCACCCAGGCGAAGGTATGGGATAGCCGGCGGCCCTCCTCGCCGGGGACGTCGAAGTTACCGGCTGACCAGGGGTCCACGCACACCAGCGACATGTCCTCGATGCCGCGGCGGCGGCAGGCCTCGATGAAAGCGGGGTCGGCCTTCACCGCGTCCTCCACCTGCATGAACTCCTCCAGCATGATCATGGGTCGGGCATCGGGCAGGTCCTCCCGGGAGATGATGCGGTGATCGCTCAGGGAGAGGATGCCGACGGTCACCCCGATCGCCCCGGGCCGGGAGACCACGAAACGCACCTGCCGATCCACCGCCTGGCCGGGCTGCCAGCCATGCACGGTCTCCTTGTCCGGCTCCTCAAGCACCAGGCGCTCGAAACGCAGCGGCTCCGGCCCGAAGGTCTCGCGTAGCAGGGCTGCGGCCGTGCGAATCTCGTCCGGACCGAGCGGATCAAGCGGGTGAAAGGTTGCGGAAACGGCGGTATCGCCAGTGCTGCTACCGGGCGCCACAGTTGCCATGTCGGAGCCTCCATCGAACGCGGTGAACCAGGGGGTTATCCCACCAACTATAGTCCGATTCCGGGCTTCATTCCCGCGCCAGGAGTGTCACCTCGTCCCCCACCCGGATGCTCCCTGGCACGACCACATCGGCGTACACGCCGAAGTCGCGCCCGGCGGCCTGGGTAATGCGCCGGAGTACGCTGGCATCCCCCGGCAACTCGCCCTGGCGGTGGGTCACCACCGCGCAGCGCTCGGTGGGATCAAAGACACGCAGTTCCACCGCTGCCCCTACACGCAGCCGGCGACCGAGCCATCCCTGTTCCAGCGGCTCCTCGCCGGGCACATCGAGCACCAGGTTGGGGCGGAAGCGTCGCACGTCGATGGCCGCATCTGGCAACTGCCCCTGCAGCCATCGCAGCGACGCCGTGGTCAGCAGGTGCACCGGACCGTCGATGGCCGGCGCGTCGCCGTCATCCACCAGCACCACCCGCCGCCCCAGGGCGGCGGACAGGGAGTGATGGGCATCGGGGGCTTGGATGTCCACCAGATCGCCGGCCGGTGTACGGATGCGAACGCTCTCCCCCGCGGACTCCGCCTGCAGTTGGAGCAGGGCCTCGGCGCCGCGGAACGGGCGCAGCAAGCGCGCGCCTCCCGCAGACTCACCCGGCTCGCAGAGCCGGTAGCGGCGATCGCCTGTTACACCACGCGCCGCCACCTCCAGCGCGTCAACGCGTTCGCCCTGGAGCGAC
>SLMR01000114.1 GCA_007133445.1 Aquisalimonas sp.
AGGGGGGTGACAAGGAAGAATACATCGACACCCTGGTGACCCGCTGCCGGGAACTGCTCGGCACCGAAGCGTTCGAGACCGTGTTCAAGCTGGCCCTGAACCAGGTCCTCGGCGACATCCGGGACGACCTGGAAGGCTTCGGCGTCCACTACGACGAATGGTTCTCCGAGCGCTCTCTTACGCAGAGCGGCGCCGTGGAAGAAGCCCTGGCGCAACTCGACAGCGCCGGACACCTGTACCAGAGCGAAGGCGCCACCTGGTTCCGCGCCAGCACCTTCGGCGACGAGAAGGACCGCGTGGTGCGCCGCGAGAATGGCGCCTATACCTACTTCGCCTCGGATATCGCCTACCACCTGAACAAGTTCCAGCGCGGCTACGCCAGCTGCATCGACGTCTGGGGCGCCGACCACCACGGCTACGTCCCCCGTGTCCACGCCGCGCTGCAGGCGCTGGGCAAGGAGCCGGAGCAGCTGGACATCCGCCTGGTGCAGTTCGCCATCCTCTACCGCGGCGCCGAGCGCATGCAGATGTCCACCCGCTCGGGGCAGTTCGTTACCCTGCGCGAGTTGCGCGAGGACGTGGGCGACGACGCAGCGCGGTTCTTCTACGTCATGCGCAAGCCGGAACAGCACCTGGATTTCGATCTGGAGCTGGCCAAGTCCCAGTCCAACGACAACCCCGTGTACTACATCCAGTACGCCCATGCGCGTATCTGCAGCGTGCTGGTGCAGCTGCGGGAAAAGGGGTTGAGCCATGACGCTGCCAACGGCGACCGCAACCTGACGCGGCTGGTGGAAACCCATGAGACCGATCTGGTCAGCGCCATCGGGCGCTACCCGGAACTGATCGAAGTCGCGGCACGCGCCCGGGAGCCCCACCAGGTGGCCCACTACCTGCGGGAGCTGGCCAGCCACGTGCACACGTACTATAACGCGCACCAGTTCCTGGTCGACGACGCCGACCTGCGCGATGCTCGACTGAATCTCGTCCTGGCCGCGCGCCAGGTGATCCGCAACGGCCTCGGCCTGCTTGGTGTTTCCGCCCCGGAAACCATGTAGCGCCCCACGGACAGGGTATGGCAAAGCGCAAACAAACCGGTGCCCGGCGCAAGCCGCAGCCCCGCACCAGCACCGCGGGCCGCGCTCCGTCGTGGCTGCTGGTGCTGAGCGGGCTGCTGCCGGGCCTGTTCATCGCCTATCTGGTGCACATGCACCACGAACGCGAGGGCGGCATCACCGAGGTCGCCGGTGGTGGCAGCGACGCCAGCGACAGCACGGCCGATGACGACTCCGGCTCCGCACGGCCACGGTTCGAGTTCTACGAACTGCTCTCGGAAATGGAAGTGGTGGTGCCGGACGAACCGGAGCCGGACAGCGCCCCGCTAGCCCCCGACGACGATGTCCCGGTGCCCTCCCCCGAGGCCGAGGCGCCGGCCCCGGCGGAACCGGATCCCGAAGACGAGCCGGCGCCGGAACCGGACGACGACACCCAGTACATGGTCCAGGCTGGCTCGTTCCGCTCCCACGACGACGCCGATCAGCTCCGGGCACGCCTGGCCCTGATGGGCGTCCAGGCGGACATCCAGAGCGTCGAGGTGGACGGCGGCGAAACCTGGCACCGTGTGCGCATCGGCCCGTTCGCCGACCGCGACCGGGTCGAGGCCATCCGCGGCCGCCTGGATGACGAGAACATGGACAGCATCCTGCTGCGGCTGCGGGGCTGACGGCCGCCCCCATCACGACAACCCGCCAGTGGCACGCCCGTGTTTCAGGACGGCTTCGGCTGCGCCCCCTTCATGGCGCTCACGGTCTGCGACGGAATCGTCAGGCCGACGCTCCAGCCGGGATTCACCACCAGCCCCATGCCCTCCCAGGTGCTGTTCACCGCCCAGACGAACGAGACTTCCACGGCGAAGGCGAAGTCCGGGTTCTGCTCGGTCATGGGATAGCCCCGGGCCGGGGCGGTGAAGACCGCCAGCAGCCCCTCGCCGTCGGCGCCCTCCAGCACCAGCGGACGCACCCCTTCCGGGTGCTCGCTGCCGGCGAATTCCTGGTCCACCAGCAACGCGACCTGGGCGCCGGCGAGCTGTTCCATGAACGTCACCGTATCCGTCTCGCCGTTCTGGGCGGACACCAGCGCGCGCTCCAGGTGGTTGAGGGGTTCAAAGGTGTCGAAGGGGTCCTGGCTCTCGCCGTTCCCGGTCATGGGATTCTCCTCGTCCAGTGCGTTGCCCGCTGGGTCTACAGCGAACGCTTGTTGCCATTCTCGAACATGGCCCGCTTGTCCCGGTAGAGCGCCGAGATGTCTTCGTCACCGTGGCCAGCCTCCATCAGGCGCTCATAGTGCTTGAGGGTCATCTCCACGATGGGCAAGGCCACGTTCATGTTGTCCAGCATGTGGCGGCAGATGGTGAGGTCCTTGTGGTGCAGCCCGAGCTTGAATCCGGGCTCAAAGGTGCCCCTGACCATGGTGGGTCCGCGCATCTGCAGGAACCAGTTGCCGGCGGCGCCGCCGCTGACCACCTCGATGACCTTGTCCATGTCCAGCCCGGATGTCTGCCCGAAAGCCAGAGCCTCCGTGACGGCCTGATTGATTCCGGCCGCCATGATCTGGTTCACCGCCTTGGTAGCCTGCCCGGAGCCGGTCTCCCCCATGTGGGTGGTGCTCTTGCCCATGGCGTCGAAAGCGGGCTTCAGGCGGTCGAACACGTCCGGATCGCCGCCCACCATGAACACGAGCTGGCCGTTCTGGGCCCCCTCCTTGCCTCCGGACACGGGGGCATCCAGGAAGCCCGCACCCGTGGCGGCCACCTTCTCCGCGGCAGCCCTGGCTGTCTCCACGGCAATGGTGGACGTATCCATCACGGTCTTGCCCGCGGACAGGGCCGGCGCGATGGCATCCATCACTTCCAGCACGTCCTCGTCACGGGAGACGCAGGTGATGATGACGTCGCAGGCCTCGGCCAGGGTTGCCGGCGAGTCGGCGGCCATCACGTCGAGTTCGTCGGCAATCTCCCGCGCCCGCTCCGGGGTGCGGTTCCAGACCGCGGCGAGCAGCCCGGCCCTGGCCAGGTTCCGGGCCATGCCCGAACCCATGGCACCCATTCCGATGACGCCTGCTTTCATGGTGCGCTCCTCTCGAGTCACGTTGCTGTCAGTCCTCAAGGTAGGTATAGCCGCCCAGGCCCGTCTCCAGCAGCTGCAGGCATTCGCGGCGCTGCCGGTCGTCCAGATCGGCGGAGGCAACCTTGTTCTGATACGCCTGGATCAGGCTGTCCCGGCGAAAGTGGACATAGCGCAGCACGTCCTCAACGGTGTCGCCGGGCACCGGATCGCTGAGCCGGAATCCGTCCCCTTCCTGGTGGACGTTGATGGCGGCGGTGTCGCCGAAGAGGTTGTGCATGTCGCCGAGAATTTCCTGGTACGCGCCCACCAGAAAGATACCGAGCCGGTAGGGTTCACCGGGCCGGTACGGCGGCAGCGGCAGCGTACTCTCCACACCCTCGCCGTCCACGTAGTACTGCACGCTGCCGTCGGAGTCGCAGGTCAGGTCCTGCAGCACGGCGCGGACCGCGGGCCGGCGCTCCAGACCCTGCAACGGCAGGATCGGGAACACCTGGTCGATGGCCCAGACGTCCGGCATGGACTGGAAGATGGAGAGGTTGCAGAAGAGCTTGTCGGCCAGCTTCTCATTGAGGTCGTCCAGGACCTCCCGGTGATTGCGCGCAGCGGGGTTGAGATCGCCCCGCACCTGGTGGCAGATGGCGGTGTAGTACTCCTCGGCCCGGGCCCGCTGACGCAGCCCGAGCACGCCGTGGGTGTACATGGCCTGGGCCTCCTGCAGGCCGTTGACGGCATCGTGGTAGCGCTCGATGGGGGAGCGTCCACCCCGTTCGCCCAGTGTCTGCCAGAGATCGCGCAGGATCTGGGGGTCGTCCGCCAGGGGCGGGGC
>SLMR01000235.1 GCA_007133445.1 Aquisalimonas sp.
CGGACGATAACGGTGATGCGGGTGATGTGGCCTTCGCGGTACAACAGGTTCCCCACGCGGCTGCGTTCCAGGTCGGTCTGGTGGTTCGGTCCGTGGAACTCGAGCGTGACAACGGCGACGTTCACGAAGTCGACCTCAGCGATGATCCACCGACGGTCGAGTTGCTGCCATTCGATGAAGTTGAGGCGCCTCGGCCCGAGACCGTGTTCACCAACGAGCCGTTACCGGAGGGCAGTTACCAGCGCCTGACGTTGATCATTGATACCGGTGTCAGCTTCGTCGACTCGATCACCGGTGAATCGGGAGCGTCACTGACGCCGGCGGGGAGTGGCGCACGTCTCGACTTCGAGTCCACGTTCACGCTCGATGGTGACTCCGATGAAGAACTGGTGCTGACCATCGACCTCCATGCCGGTCTGCGCGAGCAGGCAAATGGCTACGAGCTGGGCACAGCGCATTTCATCACCACCGATCGCACCAGCGGGTTGCTCGACCTCCCTGCGTTGCCCGGCTGCCCGAATGACGGTGAACTCGGTCTGTACTTCTATCAGGGCGAGGGTCAGGAGCCTGCCGAACTCGGAGATGGCGAAGGCCCCTGGTTCGGTATTCGACCGGAATCCAATCGTCCCGACCTCGCGTTGCCGTACGTTCCCAGCGGAACCTACACGGTCTGGTATACCTGCGACGCGGCTGACGACGTGCCGGGAGAGATCAACGGTACCGACTTCGAGGCGTCCGAGAATCTGGAGATCGAGGATGACAGATGCAGTCGCCTGGAATTCGGCGGCGGCCGAGGTGAGCCCGGTACCTGTTAGTAATTCGCCGGGTGGGGTCGTGGCTTGGCCGGTGACCACCGCTGCCGGCATACTCAACGCTCGATTGCCACGGAGATGCCCATGCTGCCCACACCTGACATTGCCCGCCTGACTCCGGGTGCGTTCCTGCGCGGCCGCGTCGTGCGGGTGTGGCCCTTCGCCGCCGTCAGCTTCCTGTTTGCTGTCATCGTTCTGGCGTTGCCGCGGACTTTCGATGGCACGGCCGTGGAGTGGCTGCACACGCTGCGTCCGGTGAATGCGCTGCTGCGGGAGTTGGCCATTGGCGCCTTGTTACTGTTCGGTGGTGTGATGCTGGTATTGCGTCGCGTACCGCCGGGACCAATGGTGGCGAGGTTCACGGGAACACTGGCCCAGGCCTTTGTGACCTTCTTTTTCTATCTCGTGGCCCTGTTTGCCGGCCTGATGCTGGCGTGGCCATTGGCGGTATGGCTGGAAGCTCCCATCCGCAACATGCAGCCGGCTCTGCAGGGGGTGCTGTTCGGGGTGCTCAGTGTCATTCTGGTCTACCTGGTGTTCGCGCTGGTCCACCGCCTGGGGATGGGGCAATGGCCGGGCCAGAGCGGCAGCGGGGGCAAGCTGGACAGTGCGCTGCGGCTGGATCGCCTGCCTGACATCGCCGTGCGGGTGGCCGGCGTGGTCATGGTGATCGTGTTTCTGGTGCTCTTCTGGATGGGTACGATTCTCTAGTGTCCTGTCACTAGCGCCGCCCGACAACAACGAGAAAGGTGATCCATGGCGAGGATAACCCCGCTGGTGCTCTCCGGCGGTTCCGGGACGCGGCTCTGGCCGCTGTCGCGGGAACTCTACCCGAAGCAGCTGCTGCCGCTGACGGCACCCGACCAGACCATGCTGCAGAGCACGGTGGAGCGCCTGCGCGGCCTGCCGGAACTGGCCGACCGGGCGGTGGTGATCTGCAACGAGTCCCACCGGTTCCTGGTGGCGGAGCAGTTGCGCGGGACGCACCTTCCGGAGGCGGCGATCCTGCTGGAGCCCGTGGGACGCAACACGGCGCCCGCGGTGTGCGCCGGAGCCCTGCACGCCCTGGTCGACGATCCTGACGCGCTGTTGCTGGTGATGCCGGCGGATCACCAGATCGACGATGAGGCCGCCTTCCGCGCCGCGGTGAACACAGGCTGCGCGGCGGCGGAGCAGGGCGCACTGGTCACCTTCGGTATCCGTCCGGCCTACGCGGAGACCGGGTACGGCTATATTCGCGGCCGCTTCCAAGGGGGCGCCGACGAGGCGGACGTGGTGCCGGTGGCGGAGTTCGTCGAGAAACCTGATGCGGCCACCGCGCAGCGCTACGTGGACTCCGGGGAGTACTTCTGGAACAGCGGCCTGTTCCTGTTCCGCGCCGATCGCTACCTGCAGGAGCTGGAACGCTTCGAACCGGATATGGTTGCTGCCTGCCGGGAGGCGCTGGAGTACGCGGGCCGCGACCTGGATTTCGTGCGTCTGGAGCAGGAGGCCTTCAGCCGCTGCCGGTCCGATTCCATCGACTATGCGGTGATGGAGCGCACCGAGCAGGCCATGGTGGTGCCGATGGACCCGGGCTGGAGCGACCTCGGTTCCTGGGCGGCGCTGCAGGCGGTGAGCCCGACTGATCAGCACGGCAACGTGGCCATCGGCGACGTGGTGTCCCAGGGCACGAGCAACAGCTATATCCGCTCGGAACACCGGCTCGTGGCCACGGTGGGCATGGCCAACGCGGTGATCGTGGAAACCGCCGATGCGGTCCTGGTGGCGGACCGGGAACACGTTCAGGACGTCAAGAAGGTGGTGGAGCGGCTACGCGCGGACGGTCGGACGGAACCGCTCACCCACAGCCGGGTGGTGCGACCCTGGGGCTCCTACGAGAGCATCGCCAGCGGCGAGCGCTTCCAGGTGAAGCGCATCATCGTCACTCCCGGGGCCAGTCTGTCGCTGCAGATGCATCATCACCGCGCCGAGCACTGGGTGGTGGTCCGTGGCACCGCCCGGATCACCCGCGATGGCGAGGAATTCCTGCTGGGCGAGGATCAGTCGACCTACATCCCCCTGGGCGTCCAGCACCGGCTGGACAACCCCGGCAAGATTCCGCTGGAACTGATTGAGGTGCAGACCGGCAGCTATCTCGGCGAGGACGACATCGTCCGCTTCGAGGACGTCTACGGCCGCGGCCGCGAGGGCGCGTAGGCGGCGTCCAGACGCCCCGGGCGTTCCTGATGTGCCCCACGCCCCCCGGAACCCCCGCCGGTTCGCCACGGCGCGTAGGGTGCATCTTGATGCACCGCATACGGCCTCCGATCAACCGCCACCGACGGCATGTCGGGGGCATGGAACCTCCGACCAACCGCCCGGGGGCGGCAGGTCGGGAGAAGGTGCATCTCGACGCACCCTACGCGAGGCGCTTGTACTTGATCCGGTGCGGCGTGGCGTCGTCGCCGAGGCGCTTCTTGCGGTCGGCCTCGTAGTCCTGGTAGTTCCCCTCCACGAAGGCAACCTGGCTGTCGCCCTCGAAGGCGAGGATGTGGGTGCTGATGCGATCCAGGAACCAGCGGTCGTGAGAGATCACCACCGCACAGCCGGGGAAGGTGAGCAACGCCTCTTCCAGAGCGCGCAGGGTCTCCACGTCCAGGTCGTTGGTGGGTTCGTCCAGCAGAAGGACGTTGCCGCCGCTCTGCAGCAGCTTGGCCAGGTGCACGCGGTTGCGTTCGCCGCCGGAGAGCTCGCCGATGCGCTTCTGCTGTTCGCTGCCCTTGAAGTTGAACCGGCCCACGTAAGCGCGTGACTGCACCTCGTAGTTGCCCACCTGGATGATGTCCTGGCCGCCGGAGATCTCCTCCCACACGGTTTTGCTGTCGTCCAGGCTGTCGCGGCTCTGGTCCACGTAGGCCAGCTCCACGGTCTCGCCGATGCGAATCTCGCCAGCGTCAGGCTCTTCCTGCCCGCTGATCATGCGGAACAGGGTGGTCTTGCCGGCCCCGTTGGGGCCGATGACACCGACGATACCGCCGGGCGGCAGGCTGAAGCTCAGGCCGTCGAACAGCAGCCGGTCGCCGAATCCCTTGCGCAGCTCATGGGCCTCGATGACCTTGTCACCAAGGCGCGGGCCGGGCGGGATATAGA